>JAIDVZ010000131.1 GCA_029059365.1 Opitutales bacterium
ACTATACCAATAATCCTATCATTGGTTATGAGTTTTAATGAATTTTGTTTAATATTTTCTATGTCCCACATAGTTCCTCTAATTGATTGCATATTCGGTATTTGGTGCATCGTCGTCCTTAACCTGCACGACACTTTCTATAGTGATATTCACGAGCGACACCGCTTTCATAGTCATACTCGTCACCTGACGCACAACAGTCTGTTGAATATCGAATGCAACTTTCGCCAATTCTGTACCAAATTTCAGAATCACCTGTATATCGATTACATATCCACCGTTCGCATCTTCAGAAATACGAATTCCATCACAATCTCCATCTTTGGAAAAAAATCTTTCAATTTTTGACCTCATAGAGGTACGACCAATTCCAACCACGCCATCAACAGATAAGGTACTAAGCCGAACAATATTCGCAATTACGCTATGATTGACCCGAATCGCACCCATGCTAGAGCTGTTTTCATCCCCCACAGTCGGGATGCTAATATTTTCTTGATTTTTTTGATCCATAACAAACCTAAATTATAGTGCAAAACGCTCGACAGGGGTACGCGCCAAAAATTCATCAACAAATTTTGTAGAAAAATTCCCAGAACGGAACCCTTTATCAAGCATAACAGCACGTGAAAATGGAATAGTGGTGTTCACACCGCGTATAATATATTCTCTCAGCGCTCGATACATGGCATCAATCGCCACTTCGCGGGTAGTACCGGTAGTGATCAACTTTGCGATCAGGCTGTCATAGTACTGTGGAATACGATATCCACTATACACATGTGAATCGACCCGCACACCATAACCACCTGGAGCGTAACAAAACGATATTTCTCCAGGACATGGAGCAAAATTATGCATCGGATCCTCGGCATTTATCCGACATTCAATGGCATGGCGCAAAATCTTCAACTTCTTCTGTTCAAGTGTAAGATGCTCGCCTGCCGCAATTAATAACTGCCACTTCACGATATCAACACCAGAAATTTCCTCAGAAACTCCATGCTCGACCTGTAAACGAGAATTCATTTCGATGAAATAATAATTGCCATATTTATCGACAATAAACTCTACGGTACCAGCACTATAATATCCGCATTTCTCGGCAATACGAACAGCTGCGCGTCCCATTTCTCCACGCAAACGTGGGGTTAAAAATGGAGATGGGGCCTCTTCGATCAATTTTTGATATCGCCTCTGAATCGAACAATCACGCTCGAAAAGATGGATAATCTTGCCGTGTTTATCCCCTAATATTTGAATCTCAATGTGTCTGGGCTCTTCGATATATTTTTCAATATAAACGGATCCATTCCCAAACGATTTTTCGGCTTCCGATCGTGCAACACGATACTCCTTCCCAAAAGAGACCGAATTATTGACCAAACGCATGCCCTTTCCACCGCCACCAGCAGCGGCTTTGATCAACACAGGGTAACCGATACTATCAGCGATTTTTTTCGCCTCATTTTCATCATCAACGACCCCATCGCTGCCTGGAACAGTCGGGACCTTTGCCTGTTTAGCGATTATTTTGGCAATGGACTTATTACCGACATTTGCAATTGACTCTGGTGAAGGCCCGATAAATGAGATATTGCAATCTTTACATTGTTCTGCGAAGGTGGAATTCTCCGCAAGAAACCCATACCCAGGGTGAATAGCATCCACATTACCGACCTCAGCCGCACTGAGTATCCTATCAGAACGTAGATAACTCGTAAATGCCTCCGCAGGCCCGATACATATTGCTTCATCTGCGAGTTGCACATGCAACGACTGTTCATCCACCTCAGAATATACAGCAAGTACTTTAATACCCAACTCCCTACACGCCCGTATCACACGAAGTGCCACTTCTCCACGATTGGCTATCAAAACTTTTTCAAACATTGCAAATTAAGATACTTTAATTTTAAACAAAGGCTGTCCGTATTCAACCGTTTGACCATTTTGGACCAAAATATCCACAACTACTCCAGAAACATCTGCTTGTACCTCATTCATAACTTTCATTGCCTCGATTATACAAACCACAGTCGATGGCTGGACCGTTGAGTCTCGTTCAACATAATTTGGAACATCTGGCGCAGGCGCGCTATAAAATGTTCCAACCATAGGCGACCGAACAATATATAATTGCTCCTCTGCCTTGATCTCGATAGGGTTCTTCGGACCCCCTACCCACTCCGTATTTTGAGGAACAACGTAATCACTTGTGGCTACAATTTGCTCTCTCGGTGGTACCGAGTCAGGTAACAACGGACGTACCTCACCATTGGAAATTTTCACACGAAAGCCATCTTCCTCTACCTCGATTTCAGACAGACCAGATGCTTTCACAAGGTCAGCTAATTTACTAATATCTTCAAACTTCAACAAGACCTCCTACACACTTCATCCCACACTGATATAACGTTTAAAATTTGCAATTCAAAAAAGATTTTACGAAATCTTATACTGTTCCAGTCTTGATTGTATCGCCCTTACCCTGCTTTCAGATTCAGCATCGGTCATCTTTTCACACTTATATTGCCAAACTGTTTCTGGCCAGTATGGGTCGCCCTCTGACCGACAGATAATATGTACATGCAATTGGGGCGTTTTATTCCCTATAGCAGCGATATTTAATCGATCACTCTTGAATAAGTCCTGCATAACGTGCGCAGTATAGTTGAGCTCACGCAGCAACTGCATCTGGTCATCCATATTTAGATCCGTCAATTGCACCACCCCAACAACACGAGGCACTAATAGTACCCATGGCAAATATTTTGCTCTGTCTAATAGCACACGTGATAGCGGCAAATCAGCGACAAATAATTTTCTACTTAGTCCTTCACACAGTTCAAAAGCACACATGGATGTTGCATATACAAGATTAAGATATTATTGCAATCATTCATCCAACATGCCATACAACAACTAATGGATAGAACAAAAATCTTACAAGGCATACGATTGCTACTGGAAGGAATTGGAGAAGATCCATCGCGTGAGGGGTTGATAGATACCCCAGAACGAGTAGCAAATATGATTCAATCATTCCATGAAGTATCCTCAATCGAGGATAGCGAACTATGTAATCCAGTCTTTCACGTAGAAAATTATGACGATATTGTCCTGATGAAAAACATTAAATTTTCGTCATTTTGCGAACATCACTTGATGCCATTCTTTGGAGAAATCTCTATTGCCTATTTACCGTCCACAAACACAGTTATTGGGCTGAGCAAGTTAGCACGTATCGTAAATAAATATTCTAAACGTTTGCAACTACAGGAGCGCATGACTCAGCAAATTGCGGATGCATTAGACAAATATGTTTCAAATCACGGAATCTTCATTATCATTCGGGCTCATCACATGTGTATCGGTGCACGTGGTGTGCTACAACCTGCATGCGAAACCATCACTCGAACTTCAACCGGTGATTTTCAAAAAAATTTACCCCTAACCGCTCAGATACAGCAATTAATGCTGACCAATAAAGCAACATGTTAAGCCCAAACCCAACAATTATGGGGATCCTAAATCTTACCCCAGATTCATTTTCGGATGGAAATAAATATTCTGATCCTAAAATCGCAATCAAACGCGTCGAGGCCATGATCTCTGAAGGTGCAGGCATCATAGATATTGGCGGAGAGTCCACTCGACCAGGCGCTGACCCGATCGATATCGATACAGAATGGGAAAGAGTACGCGACATTTTAAAAGCAGCGACCAAATATGATACCTTGCTATCCATAGATACCTACAAACCGGAAATTGCTGAACGAGCACTGCAAAATGGAGCGAAAATTATAAACGATATAGCAACTTTCGAGCATCTCGAGGAAATGGTGATTCTTGCAAAAAAATATTCCTCAGATCTGGTGGTCACGCACAATTCACGTCAACAACCATTTGATAAATTTAATGATTTACTATCAGATATCGAAAATAAATTTGAATCAGCCATAGTTACGGCTCGAAAATTGGGGTTTGATCCACAGAGATTAATATTCGATATCGGGCTTGGTTTTGGGAAAACAAATGAACAAGATATTGAGTTATTGAAAAATTTTCTCAACATTCGTACAAAATTTTCTCAACGATTCATGATTGGAGCATCCAGAAAGTCATTTATGCGACTATTTAACGAACAAAATACGAATGACAGGTTGCCATGTACCTTAGCGGTCACATTATCGACATACCTCAATGGTTGTGATATTTTCCGGGTACATGACGTTCATGAAAATTATGAGGTATTAAAATTTGCTCAAACAATATATGAGAAATAGCATCTTTCTTAACGATCTGGAATTTTTTGGAACACACGGTGTTTATTCTCTTGAGCACAACTGCAAACAAAGATTCTTGGTATCCATCGAAATGGAAGGTAATTTTTCAAAAGCAGCCCAGACAGATAACCTTGAGGATACTATTAATTATTCAACAACTTACAAAATCGTACAGAAAATTATAGAAACACAGCATTTTAATCTTATAGAAACCCTTGCTGATAATATCGCTCACACAATTTTGGACGAATTTAAGAGTGTGCACGCGGTAACGGTCATAGTAAAAAAATTCCCAGCGACCTGGGTTGATAGAAATTATGGGAATGTTGGAGTCAAAACAACCATCACACGTTAGTTATCTTTCTTTCGGTAGCAATATCGGTGATCGACTCAAAAATTTATTGAACGCAGTGACGATACTTTCGAAAATGGCCGGTATCAAAATAATTGATCTATCTAACATATATGACACCGCTCCACAAAATTTTCAGGCACAACAAAATTTTCTAAATTGTGTAGCCAAAATATCGACTACATTATCTCCGCACGAGTTGCTCAAGGTATGCCAAAAAATTGAACAAGAATTAGGTAGAATTAGATATTTCCGATATGGTCCCCGGATCATCGATGTCGATATTCTTTTATTTGATAATCAAACAATCCAGGAAGAAGATCTTGTATTACCACACCCAGAATTGATTAACCGAAATTGTATACTTTCTCCGCTTAGTGAGCTAACATCTGAATTAGTGATAGACGAACATACAGTGGAATTTTGGTTGAAAAAATGTTCAAATCAACCAGTAAAAAAAATATCACACGAGCAACAGAGATGCTTCGATGTTTTTAGGCGCGACTGATATACGCACCATCAGGCGTGCTTATACGAATAACATCTCCCTCTTTTATAAATAACGGAACTTGCACAACTAGCCCGGACTCTGTTTTTGCCGGTTTTTGCACACTAGATGCAGTATCACCTCGAACTCCCTCTGGAGCCTCGACAACCTTCATAGCAACTGAAGCGGGTAAGGAAATTTCCACTGGTTTATCCTCGATATATTGAATATCGTACTGCGTACCAATTACCATGAATTTTTTAGAATCCTGAACAATACTATCCGGCAAAACCACGTCTTCATAGGTATCCAGGTCCAAAAAATGATGTCCTTGTTCATCAACATACGAATATTCCAACGACCGCACGGTGGTGCTTAAAAAAGTGACATTATCCGATGATAAAAATTTCACACTCGTTGATGCTCCTGTACGCGTATTGCGCATAACAACCTGGACAAATCCAGCCTGTCTACCCTGTGTACGATGTTGAACCTCAAGCACAGTATGCGGTGTTCCCTGATAATCGATAACTTTACCTTTCCTAATATCTGTAGGAGATGCCATAATTTTCCCTAAAGTTTTAATTACTACCCTTCTTTGTTTCTTCTTGCCGCTCGATAACGGAATCGACAATTCCATATTCTTTTGCTTCAAGCGCGGTCATAAAGTAATCACGATCGGAATCATGTTCAATCTGTTTGACTGATTTTCCGGTATGTTTTGACAAAATTTCATTCAACACTTTCCGCCAGCGAATAATTTCTTTGGCGGCGATCGAGATATCCGAAGTTTGTCCGCTAGCACCCCCGGTCGGTTGATGGATCATAACACGGCTATTTGGTAGTGCATAGCGCTTCCCTTTTGTACCGGCGGCCAGTAGTACCGTCGCCATACTCGCAGCCTGTCCAAGGCAATATGTCACGACATCACATTTTAAAAAACGCATAGTATCGTATATCGCCATACCAGCCGTCACACTACCTCCGGGAGAATTTACGTAAATATTGACATCCTTTTTCGGATCTTCCATCTGTAAAAACAACAATTGGGCAACCACAGCATTCGCAACAAAATCATCAATCGGAGTCCCGATAAAAATGATACGATCTTTCAATAACCTGCTATAAATATCCCAAGAACGCTCATTTCGCCCGTCTCGCTCATATATATATGGAAGAGGTAAGTACTGACTCATGCCGTGAGTGCTATAAAAATATGATCAAAAATCAAGCAACTTAATATAAAAAACGTAACTGGTACATGTCTTTATCTCTTGACAAAATTTTAAGCAAAACTGTACTGGGGCCAGTTTGTTGTGCTCAGGTGGTGAAATTGGCAGACACGCTGTCTTCAGGTGGCAGTATCGCAAGATGTAGGGGTTCGACTCCCCTCCTGAGTACCAAAGTCCGGTTATTGAAAATACGCCAAATCGCAAATTGTGGAAGATATACTCGAACATTCATCTTTACCTACACACCTGGCATTTATAATGGATGGCAACGGGCGTTGGGCACAAAAGCGTGGATTACCCCGAATAGCCGGGCATCAGCGTGGGGTACGCGCAGCAAAAATTGTACTTCAATCAGCAATGAAGTACCGCATAAAATACATAACACTGTACGCTTTTTCTACCGAAAATTTCAATCGCCCGCAAAGCGAAGTAACGTTTTTGATGAATTTGTTCAGGAGAAGTATAAAAAAATACTTCAAATTTTTTACGAAAAACGATGTGAAGTTCCGTGCAATCGGTGATACGTCTAAATTGCCTGATGATCTGCAACAAGCAATTCTCAAATTGCAGCAAAAAACAGCCGATGCATCATCTCTCGTGGTGAATGTCGCGCTAAATTATGGTGCCCGGGATGAGATCGTACATGCTGTACAGCAATTGCTTGACTCAAAAAAAGACCACGTATCTTGGCAAGATATCCGGGATAATTTATACACCGCTTCTACTCCGGATCCGGACATGATAGTACGTACTTCAGGGGAGTATCGATTAAGCAATTTTCTACTACTTCAAGCAGCTTATTCTGAACTTTATTTTCTAAAAACTTACTGGCCAGATGTGACCGAACAAACCTTCATCGACATTATACAGGAATTTCAAAAGCGTGATCGACGCATGGGGAGAATTTAAATATGAAAAAAAGAATTTATAGCACAATTTTGCTATGGGCATTTTTATTTTTTGTTTTATTTTTTGGACGAATTATCGGGTGTTTTTGCTTATTGCTCGCCGCAAGCGCACTTACTCAGCACGAGTTTTATCAGCTACTGAAACAAGCAAAATATCAACCAGATGTATTATCGGGGATACTTTTGGGGACCTGTTTACCGATGGGATGTGCATTCACAAATTTGACAATTGGGGAGCTATTGACGTTGATTGTGATAATTTCCTCTCTTCTTGCCAGTTTCAAACGTTCACTGCAATTTGTCCAACAATCATTAATTCCAACATTGGTCGGAGTGATATACATACCATTTATGCTGAGTTTTGTGGTAAAGTTTGTACAGAATTATCCACAATTCGCGACTTCACAAGCAGTAGCTACTGTATTCTTATTAATCGCGATATCAAAATTCAGCGATGTCGGAGCGTTACTAATTGGATGCCAATTTGGACATCATAAGCTCATGCCAAGTTTTAGCCCGAATAAAACATTTGAAGGATTATTGGGTGGAGTAGCTGCTTCCACAATCATCGGAATAACCGGGTTTTTAGTATTTAAACACTACCTTGTTCCGCAGTTAACAATCACAAACGTTACAATATTGTCTATCATATTATCGCTCGTATCACCACTTGGAGATATAATAGAATCAGCAACAAAGCGCATAGCAGGAGTTAAAGATTCTGGTCATATAATTCCAGGAATCGGAGGAATATTGGACTTAATGGATAGCCTAATATTCAGTTTACCGCTCGGAGTCACGCTTCTCTCACATGGCATATTATGATCGTGTAATATAGGTGTTATGAAAAATTTTTTGAACACAATTGACGATCTGCTTTTTGTCTTTAGTCCCTGCTGAACCATTGGATAATCAATAAGAAGCAACGCTCAAGACAGGAAATAAGATTACAGTTGATCGCCAAAAAATAGTGCAAATCTTCAAAAAAAGAAATTATTTTGTGCAGGTTCAAAACCTCTTCTGAGTGGGCTCTGAAGGTTTTTTCTGTCGAAATTTCAAGCGCTTTAAGTAATATGAGTTCGCTATCCATCTTGTCTGCATCTTCTTCATCAAGAAGTTCACCTAAGTGCTGATCAATGTACGATAATAATTTATACATCTCAATAACCGCTAGATTTTTTTTTGACCTGTTAAACAACAACTCTAACCACGATTCGTAAGAATTAATTATGTGGTCCAAGACTGGACTTACAATTTTTTGATGATCAGAAAATCTGAATATTACACAACGGCTAACTATTGTCGGCAACATCGCGTATGGACTAGGAGAGGATAAAACGATCACAGTATCAGCCGGGGGTTCCTCTAATGTTTTTAAAAACGAATTAGCGGCATATTTATTCATGCGCTCTGCATGTTCAATATAAGCAACTTTAAAACGTGAAATTTTAGGTGAAACCTGAATTTTTGCGATTAAGTCTCGAACAGCATCTGCCGTAATTTGTGCACTACCAACAATATCGGAGGAAATTTGAAAAAAATCCATATGTTGCGTACAGTCTGTACAATTTAAAATTTTATTCGCTAAAGCATGGGCAACCTTACTTGTCACTTGGACATCTTCAGCAATGAACAACAACGAATTTGGCAAACGATCTGCGTCGTATAAGTTGAGCAATCTGTCCAAAATGACAGCTGAATTATTCAAATCGCGATATGTATTCTCTGCGAATGGCATTTTGAATATCCTCTTTGCTTTGTTTGCCCTCTATCAGGAGGAACCGATCATTTTTCTTAGCAAGTTCAATATACCCACCACGCACATCCTCAAAAAACTGTAAGCTTTCTTGTTCAAAACGATCGATATTTTCCCCGCGAAGCGACAATCTTTTCAAACTTTCCTCAGGATCGATGTCCAGCAATATTGTTAAATCCGGCACCAGTCCACCAGCAGCAAAATTATTGAGAAATTCCACATCTGATCGAGAAATTTTACGCGCACTACCCTGATAAACCAGCGATGAATCAAAAAAACGATCACATAAAACATCCTTGCCAGCCTGCAACGCTGGTAAAATTTTCTCATCCACATGTTGTGCCCGACTGGATTCAAATAATAACAGTTCCGCACGTGGAGAAAAAAATGTATCAACTGTCCCATTTTTCAGCAATGCTCGCATTTGCTCGCCAAGTACTGTACCACCCGGCTCACGAGTACAAATTACCGATATATTACGTGCAGATAGCCAATTAGCAAGCAACTCAATTTGGGTGCTTTTGCCACATCCTTCAATTCCCTCAAATGTTATAAAATGGCCCTTCATATCGCTCTTTGAATGATACTCCTTGCTTGCATCTCATCCGGTGAATCTCCATGTTCGACATAATACTTCGCAACAGCACTTCCCATATGTAGCGCAGATTTAATATTCTGATTGTCCAAGTAATCAAACAAAAAACCAGCGTTAAAGTGATCCCCTGCCCCAGTGGAAACCTTTGGGTGTTCCGAAAAATATCCAGTCACAAAAACCGCATTATCATCACATCCAACGGACATCGTATTTGCATGTATAAAAACAACTTTACAGCCGATTCCAGATCGTATTAAACGTGCACATTTTAACATACTATCTTCACTTTCGATTACCTTGTCCTGGCACCCCAACACAGAAAGTATATGCTGTGCTTCACTTAAATTTAAGCCCAAGATTGACGGTCCGATACGGGAGAATCTTTGGATATAATTTATCAATTTAGAAATGTCCTCTTTCGTCCGTTTTGATGGATCCGCGAGGTCAAAAAAAAATGTATGTGCGGCATGAACATCGATAATGTCGGTCAAAAATAGTTCGAATATGCTGTGCATTCTCGGCAGCATCGTCCAATTTACGAAGCATAATAGCTCATTTTTGGATACAATTTCACGCAACATATTCTTGTTACAAGCAGAACATATACTATCAGCATCAATTTTGGCAGTATCATGCATCTCTCCGAGCAAAATCTTGCCATCATCAAACTCAATCGCACGGGTCTCACCAGGCATACCAACCGAAATCGCTTTATTTTTTTGTGCAAAGGTTTTAAAAATATTTTCGTGTACATCTCCTAACGTACCGATGTACGTCGTTGTTGCGCCCAATAATCGTAGGGCCTCGCTCAAAATTGGTCCATTACCGCCAATTTTCTTACAAACTATATCAAGTTCAATATTAGCACTCCTCCCTGCAGCTGCTGAAATCCGTTTACCAAATTGATCAATAAATCTGATAAACACCTTGTTGTCCCCATCATAATAATCGACCGCACGAACAATCGTATCTATAAAACCATCGAACCCAATAAGGATGTTTTTTCTCCCCATGCTCTCCTACCCCTTTCAGTTACGTGCTACTTTCCGTAACATACAAATTCCAATTCCTGATAATACAATATTTGGCAACCAAACTAACATTTCCGCATGTATACGCGCATATTTCCCCATCCATGATAACGCAACCATAGCGAAATAATAAATGAATGCAAAAACCACTGCCAGTAAGATATTAATTGAGGTATCCGCTCTATTTTTTCGTATACCTAACGGAATTGCAATGAGTGACATTGCTACGATCCCAAACGCCATAGCGATATTGCTAGAAATTTGCATATCAACCATCCTGCGATCACGTTTTATTATCTCCGGTGTTAATGTTTCAGACGGGTCTGCATGCCAATTTTCACGCGCATACAGCAGTTCGTTTAAATTCATATATCGCAATTTTTTTACCGTCTGAGTATCTTCATTGATGATACCGGTAATCGGCAATGACACGGATAATTCATTAAATGATAACATATCAGGGTTATGTCCATCCAACGAGTGTTTCCTGTCGAAATACTCCGCATTTCCACCAAATAATTTCAACAAAATCGTACTAGAATCTGAATCATAAGATATTTTACCATGTTTGGCAGAAATGTAGCAACTGATATCATCTTCACCGAGTTGCCAAATTTTTAATCTCTGCAAATCATCGTCATGTATAGAATCGACATATATAATGTAACCCTGAAAGCATCTAATAAATTCACCAGATCGAATAAATCGAACAGGATTTTCCTTAAGAACTTTTTTGAACGAGCGTTTATATTCTGTAATCGAGTCTGGAGCGTAATATAAGTTGACGAAACAGGACAGGATAGTCGCCACTAGCACGATCAAAAAAATCGGTAATGATATGCGGTATATACTCCATCCTATACTTTTCATTGTCAATAATTCGTTGGAAACAGATAATCGACTGATACTGATCAATATGCCAGCAAACATGCCAACAGGAAGAGCATATGACACCATCGATGGTATGATAATTGATAAAATTTTTCCAGTTTCCAATAACGATAATCTTCCACTTGCGACCCAATCAAAGATATCACGTACAGCGTTTCCAAGTATAAGTACACCAACAAATACCAGCACCGCTATCACACATGACATCGCAGTTTTTTTTAGAACATATTTAAAAAATATACTCATTAACAGTTACTTAATCAGGAAATTAATCACTTTATTCGGGACATAATTATTTTTTATAACTTCCTTATTTTCAAGGTACTTAGACAATTTTAGATCTGATTTTATAATATCAACCAAAGCAGTTTCTGAGGTATCACGAGGTACACTTATCGCTCCTCGAGCCTTACCATTAAACTGCACCACAATTTTCGCATCTTGTGGAGTAGTAGCTGTACCTAATGGTTTGGGCCATTCCACATCAGATATACTTTCTTCAGTACCCCCAAGTCTGTGATATAATTCCTCCGTAATATGAGGAGCAAATGGTGCCAATAACTGCAATAATGTAAAAGCGGCACGTTTTGATATTTTATCTTCTTTCAGTAAGAAGTTCAAACAGATCATCATCTGTGAGATAGCGGTATTGAAGTGCAAAATCTCGATATCTTGGGTAACTTTTTGGATAGTTTCATCAATCATCTTTTGCTCCGCAGGTGCACTTTCTTCCTCAAACACTCGAGCATTTCCATTTTCATCGATATACGTTTTCCAAATTTTCGATAGGAAACGAAAAGTACCATCAATACCACGGCTATTCCAAGGCTTCATCGCATCCAATGGGCCAAGGAACATTTCATATAACCGAAATGCATCTGCACCATACTTATCGATGATGTCATCTGGATTGATAACATTCCCCAAACTTTTGGACATTTTGGAGCCATCTTCACCAAGAATAATTCCCTGATGGAAGAGCCGCTTAAATGGCTCATCTGTGGAAACGATGCCAATGTTATATAAAAATTTATGCCAAAACCGTGCATATAATAGGTGTAAAACTGCATGCTCAGCACCACCCACATACAGATCAGGGCCTTCCCAATATTTCTCAGAAGATTCCTCTACGAGTGCGGTTGAATGCCTCGGTGACATGTACCGCAGATAATACCAGCACGAACCTGCCCATTGTGGCATAGTGTTGGTTTCACGCCGCCCGCGAACCCATAACCCTGGGGTTCCTGCACGAAAATCAGCAGCTGAAATAATTTTCCCAGTAACCGCTTCTACATATACATTGACCCAGTTAGTATCACGTGCCAACGGGCTCTCGCCGTTCTCTGAAGGCAGGTATGATTCCATCTCCGGCAGAACTAAAGGTAATTCTTTCGAAGTCAGCGGTAATGCACAAAAAACTCCATCAGCATCTCCATATTTTACAGGCTGTTCCGGTAAAAATTCCCGGAAATAAAAATCATCTCGCTTAGTAACATATTCGTAATCTTTCTCATCAATCCATATCACAGGGATCGGTTCTCCCCAGTAACGCTGCCTAGAAAATAGCCAATCTCGTAACTTATAATTCACAGCAGCTTGACCAACCCCTTGCTTTTCCAGTGCAGCTATTATACTATCACGGGCTTGCTCACCTGACAGCCCATCAAATTCACCAGAATTTATCAGTTCACCATCATCGCAAAATGGTAAATCTTTATCGGACTTCAAAACCTGCTTAATCTTTAAGCCATATTTTTTGGCAAATTCATAATCACGTGCATCGTGTGCAGGCACCATCATAACCGCACCGGTACCATAGCTCGGCAAAACATAATCTGCGACCCATATCGGTACGAGTTCGCCATTCATTGGATTAATCGCATATGCTCCTGTGAACACCCCTGTTTTTGTTTTTGCCAGATCAGTACGCTCAAGATCGCTCTTACTCCGTATAGCTTCGAGATATTCGCGCACCCCCTGGCGCTGATTAGGTGTGATGATTTTCGCTACTAATTCATGCTCCGGTGCAAGCACAATACCGGTAACACCGTAAAGAGTGTCAGGGCGTGTGGTATATACTTTAACTTTGCTAGCACGGCCTTTTATCGCGAAGGATATGCATGCACCTGTTGATTTACCGATCCAGAGGATCTGCTGCCGCTTCGTTGATTCTGGCCAATCAAGATCGTGAAGTCCGTCTAATAATTGATCAGCATATTTTGTGATTCGTAGTACCCATTGCCGGAGATTTCTTCGTTCAACTGGATAATTTCCACGTTCAGAACGGCCATTAATAACCTCCTCGTTGGCTAACACAGATTTCAGCTCATTGCACCACCAAACCGGACGCTCATCGGTATACGCTAATCCATGTTTAAATAGCTGAAGAAATATCCATTGCGTCCAACGATAATAATTAGGATCTGTGGTATTTACTTCACGGCTCCAGTCAATGGCAAACCCAAGTCGCTTAATTTGTGCTCGAAAATGTTCAATATTATGCTCCGTATTAACCGCCGGATTTACACCAGTTTTTATCGCATGTTGTTCAGCAGGTAGCCCAAATGCGTCCCACCCCATTGGGTGTAAGACATTATATCCACACGCTCGCTTATATCGTGCTATAATATCGGTAGCAGTATATCCCTCTGGATGCCCGATATGCAAGCCAGCACCTGATGGATACGGAAACATATCCAATACATAGTATTTTTTCTTCCCTAAATCCTCTGTAACTCGAAATGTACGATTTTCCTCCCAAATTTCATGCCAGCGATCTTCTATACGCCCAAAATTATATGACGAGCCATTCGAATCCATTCTATCACAATGAACACAAATACCGATCAATCGCAAGAATATTTGGTTATTTGTCCAACAACAGTTTTTGGGCCATGTGATACTTAACCTTCGCCTCTAATCTTTCAATCTCCATCGGGTCTAACGCGCTACGATTGTTGCGAGCATCTTCCAAGGCCTGTGTCGCTCGTTTCACAGCAGCATCGATTGCTCGAGCATCAACATCTTTTGTACTCAACATCTCATCAGTGATGATCAAAACAGTATCATTAACGACACGGACAAAGCCTTGATCGATGATATATGAAGCAATTTTATCCTTCTCCTTTAAAACCATACACCCAGGAGATAATATGCTTATCAAAGGACGATGTCCTGGTAAAATTTCTATCTCCCCGAGCTCTGTTGAGACGGACACCGAATCGGCTTTGACATCAACGTCAACTCCGTTAGGGGTAATGACTTTTACAATGAGCTGCATGCTGAAGATCTTTCCTAAAAAGTTCCCTATTTCTTACCGTCTCCCTTATGTTTAGCTATGACATCTTCGATGGTCCCAGCCATATAGAAATCATTCTCCGGGATATCATCAACCTGGCCATCAAGAATCATTTGAAATCCGTGTATCGTATCAGCTGTTTTCACATATTGACCTGGAATACCGGTGAAAACCTCGCTGACATGGAACGGTTGTGATAAAAATTTTTGTACCTTACGTGCACGAGATACAACAATCTTATCTTCATCGGGTAATTCATCAAGCCCGAGAATAGCTATGATATCCTGTAATTCCTTGTATCTCTGTAATAATGCTTGGACCTTACGCGCAGTTGTAAAATGTTCCTCTCCGACAACATCTGCAGACAACGCTTTTGAGGTTGAAGCCAACGGATCAACCGCTGGATAAATCGCCAATGAAGCAATCTTACGATCGAGAACAATAGTGGAATCAAGATGCGCAAATGTATTCGCTGGGGCGGGGTCGGTTAAATCATCTGCAGGAACATATACCGCCTGGAAAGATGTAATCGAACCTTGTTTTGTCGATGCGATTCTCTCCTGAAATTCACCCATTTCTTGACTCAATGTAGGCTGGTATCCAACTGCTGATGGGGATCTCCCGAGTAATGCTGAGACCTCAGAACCAGCTTGAGAAAAACGAAAGATATTATCGATAAACAACAAAACATCCTGGTGCATTTCATCGCGAAAATATTCTGCAATGGATAGCCCAGTTAATCCGACACGCATACGGGCACCCGGTGGTTCATTCATCTGCCCAAAAACCAGCGCAACTTTTGAATTCTCTGGGTGGTCAAGGTCAATCACATGTGAACTACACATCTCATGAAAAAGATCATTCCCTTCACGTGAACGCTCACCAACACCCGCAAAAACTGAGTAACCACCATGTGCCATCGCGATATTCTGGATAAGCTCCATAATGATCACCGTTTTCCCAACACCAGCACCTCCAAATGCTCCAACTTTTCCACCCTTGACGAAGGGACAAATTAGATCAATGACCTTTATCCCTGTTTCTAAGATATTTGCACTCGTATCTTGCTCGGTTAATTTTGGTGCCGCACGGTGGATGGAGTATTTTTTTTCTGTTACTATCGGTCCCTTATCATCAACTGGCTCACCAACAACATTTAAAATTCTCCCCAAAACAGCCTTCCCCACAGGTACTTCTATCGTCGCTCCAGTATTGAGAACATCCATGCCGCGGGACAGTCCTTCGGTTGAAGACATAGCAACCGTACGTACACGATTTTCCCCAAGTAACTGCTGGACTTCCAATATGACCCGCGCCCCAGATTGTTTATTCTCAACAACAAGGGCATTATAGATGTCTGGCACCGATCCCGGTAGGAATTCGACATCAACCACTGCACCCATAACTTGAGTAATTTTTCCCAAATTTTCCATATTAGTCACCATTACTTGAGGCTGCCGCAATCTCTATGATTTCGCTAGTGATCCCAGCTTGCCTGGCTTTATTATATTCAATTGTTAAATTTTTCGCCAATGAATCTGCATTATCAGTGGCATTCTTCATCGCCAACATACGTGCACTATGTTCAGCAGCTTTGGATTCCAAAACGTCGCGATATATCGATTGACAAAAAAATATCTGAGATAGTTTGTTCACAATATCTTCAACATTTGGCTCAAAAATAATCTCACGAACATCCTGCACAATTTCATCTTCCGAAATCTTCATACGCTTCTTAAGAGCATCAATTTCTGATACAAGATCGCTCATTGGTAACACATTGCTGACTACCTGTTCCTGCATGAGGGGATTAATCGATCGGGAATATACAACCTGCAGAGAATCGATTTTCCCGGACATATATTCTGAACGCAGTAATTCAATGATCGGCCGCATCTCACATAATTCTACACGATCACTGACCGAAAAATCAGCAATCAAATTGAACCCCAGGCGCGAGACAAGTTGCGTGGCTTTTTTACCAATTGTGAAAAATCTTCCACTACCAACATGGAAATTTTCCACCAATTTTTTACTGATATTTTGATTAAACGATCCGCATAATCCCTTTTCGGTACCGATCACCAGTACTCCATAATTTTTTGATTCTCGTTTTTTGAAAAATGGATGATCAAGCAACTTTGGGCCTAGTCTCGATACATCTCGAGCAATTTCAGACAGCGCTAAAATGTACGGTCGACCGCCAATCGCGATGGTCTGTGCCTTCTTCATTTTGGAAGACGCTACAAGTTGCATCGCTCGGGTAATTTTTGACGTACTACCAACTGCACGAATACGCGCTTTAATCTCTCGAATCCCTTTCATCGCACCTGTTGTTCAGCCCACTTATTTGCCAACACTTTTAGATCATTCTCTAGTTCAGCATCGATCATCTTTTTTTCGCGAATATTCGCCAACACCTTGGCATATTTATTCTCTGCCAAATCTTCAAGCGACTTTGCAGCTTCCGAAATCGAATCCACAGCAATGTTATCAAAATATCCATTCTTCATCATCCACAACAATAACACCTGATTTTCAACAGGTTTAGGGTGTAAAGTTGGTTGCTTGAATAATTCCACGATACGCGCACCACGACCAAGTCTCTGCTTAGTACTAGCATCCAAGTCAGACCCAAATTGTGCAAATGCTGCAAGTTCGTAATATTGCCCGAGATCGAGCTTCACTTGACCAGCGACTTGTTTAAATGCTTTTATTTGTGCTGATGATCCGACACGAGACACCGAAATTCCCACAGAAATCGCTGGCCGAACCCCACGATTAAAAAGATCAGTATCAAGAAAGATTTGTCCATCTGTGATAGAGATGACGTTTGTCGGGATGTATGCTGACACATCACCTGCTTGAGTCTCAATAAATGGCAGTGCAGTTAACGATCCACCACCATATTTTTCATCCAACCGTGCCGCACGTTCAAGCAATCGTGAATGCAGATAAAAAACATCCCCAGGATACGCTTCTCGTCCAGCTGGGCGCTTGAGAACCAACGAGATTTGGCGATATGCAACAGCATGTTTCGATAAATCATCATATATTATCAACGCATCCATCCCATTTTGCATGAACCATTCACCCATTGCACATCCGGAATAAGGTGCGATGTACTGGTTAGCCGGATTTTCTGATGCAGACGCAACCACAACAATTGTATATTCAAGAGCTTGATGTTCTTCCAGCGCCTGTATGACTTTGGCGATTGTTGAATTTTTCTGTCCAATTGCCACGTAAATCGAATATACTGGGCGGAAATTCTTATCACCTGATAATAATCCAGCACGATTAATATTCGCTTGATTGATAATCGTATCCAACGCGATTGCTCCTTTACCGGTCGCACGATCTCCAATAATCAATTCACGCTGTCCACGACCAATTGGTATCATTGAATCAATCGCTAAAATACCGGTTTGTAAAGGTTGGTCAACCGATTTGCGGGCCATAATACCTGGAGCCACTCTCTCCACAGGATAATATTCATCAGCCTTTATTTCACCTTTACCATCAATTGGTCTCCCAGTAGCATCGACAACTCTTCCAAGCAAGTTCATTCCAACTGGGACGGACAACAATCTGCCGGTTGTATGCGCTTCATCTCCCTCCTTTATACCGGATGTATCTCCTAAAAAAACGACTCCAACCTCATCTTCACCGAGATTAAGCGCAATTCCAAGTGCACCATTTTCAAACTCGATCATCTCATTGTACATCGCTTCCGATAGACCGTCAACGACCGCTACCCCATCTGCTACGGATAACACGTGTCCAACATTCTTTTGGACAACCACGTTTTTAATGGCGGCTATCTCCTGCTTAATTTCTTCAAGAATCTTATCTGACATCCTGGAGGACAAGGATTATCAATAACAAATTTTTATCAACAAAAAATTCAAGTGATGCCCATCATCGAAAATTAACCATCATTTCGGTTCTGTAGCCGCTTTTCTTCAAAAAAACACTGTAAGAGGCGCAAACAATCATCTCGCATTACCCCACTCGATACTTTCGGCCGATGATTGAACCCACTTAGTGTTTGCATCGATAGACAACCTCCTAAGCAACCCATTTTGTTATCTGGAACCGCGTATACTACACGACCGACTCGTCCAATAATCATCGCCCCAGAACACATCGGACATGGCTCCTTCGTCACAAATATTGTAACATCGTTCAATCGCCAATCCCCAACTGCGCGTGCAGATTGTGTGATCGCCAACATCTCAGCATGTGCACTCGGGTCATTCAATGTTATTACTGAATTATGACAGCTCGCAATTACCTCGTCATGAAGTACCGCAACTGCTCCAATTGGGGTTTCACCAGCCTCCCAAGCCAACAATGCCTCGTTGTACGCCAGTGACATGTAATACTCGTCATTTAACAACAACCGCGATGGAGATTTTTTCTGAAACGGGCAATTCATTCTCGATGCATAAACAACAAAAAAATTAGTAAATTTCAATTTAAATAACTTGACCGTTTCTGTTATTCAGCTAGCTAATGTGCGATGGTCGCCGATTCGATGTCTCCCAGACATGTCTCTTATACACAACTCCGAGCCCACGA
>JAIDVZ010000132.1 GCA_029059365.1 Opitutales bacterium
ATATTATCCGATAATTGGTGATGTATGGTTTTAATAGCATGCCGATCGTATTTGCGGATATCTGTTGGCCATTCATTAAATTTGTTATTTCCGATATATTCCGATAATGCTGCAAAGCAGGCGTAGTCTTGTAACCAGCTTGAATTAAATTTTTCAAAATCTATTAATTCTGGCAAAAAAACAGAGCTGCCGCCAGAGATTAAGTCATATAAAATGTGTTTTATTTGTGTGATTGATGGTACGTAGTTGAGATCGGGAAAGTTTTGTTCAAGATATTCTGGTGGGATCAAGCGAGGTTCTTTTGCAAAAACTGAGGAATGTCTGCCAGTTTGGTAATCGAAGCTGTTTAAATTCCCAAGCTCGATGAATTTGATGCCAGCACTCGCAAAAAATGGAAGAAGTTTGGCTATTTCTCCAAAATGTAATACATTATTGGTATCCCTGTTGACCATATCGATACGAATTCCAAAGCGAGGATTGCTAGACGAATTCGAAAGATTTAGCTTACCCAAGACCATCACGGCTAAGCATAGTGATTTTTTTCAAAATTTGAAATTTTTTTTATGCGTTTTTCATGTCGACCATGTTCAAATTCAGTGGATATAAAGACTTCGATCATCTCGTGGGCGATCCTACGAGAGACGAACATGGACCCCAAACAAAGAACGTTTGCATCGTTATGTAAGCGGGTAATTTTCGCTAATTCTGGAGTGTTACAAAGAGCGGCACGTATACCGATACTTTTATTAGCTGCGATCGACATTCCAATTCCACTTTTACATATCAATATCCCGAAGTCAGCTCGTTTTTGGACGATATCATCTGTGACTTGCCAAGCATAATCTGGATAATCCACGCGTTCTTTAAGACTATCCGGCAGGTGAGCAATTATTTTGTGATTGTGAAAATCTTGGATAATTTGTTTAGCTAATTGATAACCGTTGTGATCACATCCAATAGAAATTTTTGTAAAAAAGCGTCGAATGAAATTTAATATATGCGGTGCCGACCTCGTGATTTTATCAGCGATTGTCAAGTAGGCATTTAGCGGTTCACCATAAGGATCAGAGATATCTTCCTTTGCAGAAATACAGTCTGCGATGGTAAAGCATTTGCCATAAGCGTTTGAAAACCTCGTCAAAATGTATTCTTTATGTTCCTCCGTGGCGCATAGTATTAAATCGGTGGCTGCAATAATTCCCTTTGTAAGTTGTTGTGCACGGTGATTGGATATATTTAGACCGAGAGATTTTGCGGCTTCCAATGCGTGTGTATTTGCGGGTTCTCCAATCTCGGCGAATGTACCTGCTGACGATACTTTATATGAACCAGGTAGTCCAGATTTTATGATCTCGTGATCCAAAATAGCTGCAATTAACGGGCTTCGACAGATATTGCCCGTGCATACGATTAAAATGTTTTTCATGTTAATGATAACAATTTCATAAAAACGGACATTTTTTTTGGAAGATTTATCTGTAAGATACTTTTGTCTGGAAATTTTAGGGCACTCAAGTAAATAGCCGGTCCGTGGAACGGGTATTCGTTGTCCTCTTTCCTGTTGTCCTTAAAGTTTCGTTTGAGTTCCTTAAATGACGGTATTGGGCATTTTGCATATTTTATATCACCGAGGATATTAATACCTGACTCGTACGCATGTATTGAAATTTGATCGTTTCTGAGGTACGTGCAACTTGCTTGCCAATGTTCACATTTACCGATTTTTTCAAGAAATGTGAAGGTAGTTGATGATTTTTTGCCTGTAGTGGACGAAATCAGGTACAAATCTTTCGTGTCATGCTTGGCAATCGGTAATTCGCAGCTGATTGGCATATCTTTAGGAAGCATTGTGGTTGTAGAGATCACATCAAATGTTAATTGAAAGCGGTATGAACCGTAATCATTGCGTAAGATCGATGCGTCCAGCTTTGATTTGGGAATTATGAGCAATCCGCCAATATTGTGAGGTAAAGAATACACCAAACTTACATTTTGTAGCCCATGAGCAAACTTTAGGGCGACTTCTTCTGAACTTATATTATTGGGTTTGCAAACGATGATATACCGGTCAGTCTCCTCAATTATGGGACAATCTTTTGCGTGAGCTACTGGGTTGATCATGAATGCAAGGCGTATTTAATAAGTTCTTCAGCTGATGCCGATTCGCCAAGCGTTGCAGATGCATGTCGGATTGCTTTATCTGCTTCGGCTGGTTTGTATCCCAATGATACCAATGCGGATATTGCATCTTGGAAAGGAGCAGCTTGTTGACCGTTAGTGATTTCTCTTGTATCCGCAAGGACGGATGTTGTACCGATTTTATCGGCTAGTTCCACAACGATACGCTCAGCGGTTTTTTTGCCGATACCGTGACACTGGCTGAGCAAGGTGGTGTCTCGTGATGCGATTGCTGATTTTAACGTTCCGATGGACAATCTGCTCATTATTGTGAGCGCAATTTTAGGACCTATGCCCGATACTCGATTGATCAATGTCTCAAAAAATTCGCATTCATTTTTTGTACAAAACCCATATATTTCGTGTTGATCTTCACGTATACGTTCGCTTAAGTAAAGTTTTGCCACATTCCCAACAGGCGGTAATTTTTCAATCGTAGTTATCGGAGTATTTACACGATATCCAAATCCATTGACATGTACAACAACATGCAATAGCCCAACCTCAACGAGCTTTCCTTCTATATATACCAGCACATAGGTTACCCAAATAAAAACGAGCAAAACGTCAATGTTTTGATGAAAGTTAAAATTTTTGCATTTCAATTTTATGAAATTTTTGTAAAATTTTTCTTCAAAATTTATATGGACACCGCTATCAATAACAAAATCAAGGATCAGGATACCTTTTTTCAAAAACGAAAAGGGTTCCAAGGCAGTTCGTTGAAACGAGAATTAAAACGAGAGATTATCAAGCATCTACAGTGTTTGCTCGCCCGTGAACAAAAATCCGCTACTACGCACGATTGGTTGGTAGCAGTAGCTATGGTGTTACGTGAGCGTGTATTTGAGCGGTTCATAACAACTCAACAAAAACATCATAGCAGGGATGTCAGGCGGATATACTACATGTCGCTGGAGTATTTACCTGGACGATTGTTGTCCATAATTGCGCAGGCATTAGATCTTTTTGAGGATTTGGAAGCGGTTCTCAACGAGCTTGGTCAAAGTTTTGAAACCATCGAAAATGCTGAACCTGATATGGGATTAGGGAATGGTGGACTCGGTCGTTTGGCCACTTGTTTCCAAGATTCATTGGCGACTTTGGATTATCCGGCTGTTGCCTACGGTATTCACTATGAATTTGGTCTTTTTCGTCAAAAAATTGTTGATGGCAAACAAGTTGAAGCGCCAGATAATTGGTTGAAATTTGGGAATCCATGGCAGATTTGTCGACCGGAGAATGTACAATGTGTGCGGTTATTTGGGCGTGTTGAAAATAGTTATGATGATTCTGGTAATTGGTGTCCGCGTTGGGTAGAAGGGAGACTTGTCCAAGGTGTACCATGGGATATTCCAGTGGTTGGTTACGGTACCACAACTGTGAATTTTATGCGTTTATGGGAGGCTCGTGCATACCAGGAATTTGATCTAGAAACATTCAATCGTGGTGGATATGTTGATGCTGTACAAACGCAGTCGGAATCGGAGGTAATTTCCAAAATTTTATACCCAAACGATTCTACATCTGAGGGAAAAGCTTTGCGCCTGACACAGCAGTACTTTTTTGTATGCTGCTCAATCAAGGATATCATTAGACGTTACCTAAATGGGCATTCTTCATTTGATGATTTTGCTAAAAAATGTGCGATCCAGTTAAATGATACGCATCCAACTATCGCGATCGTTGAGTTGATGCGATTATTTATGGATGAGCATAAATTATCTTGGGATAAATCATGGGAAATTTGTAAATCGGTATTTGGTTATACCAATCATACTATCTTACCAGAGGCACTTGAGGAGTGGCCAGTGGACCTGTTTGCTAGTGTATTGCCTAGACATTATCAGATCATTTGTGAAATAAATCGTAGATTTTTAGAAAACGAAGTGGAAGGAAAATGGCCAAATGATCCTTCCAAAAAAGAAGCACTATCGATCATACATAATGGTAGGGTGCGCATGGCTTATTTAGCAATTGTCGGTAGTCATTCGGTAAATGGTGTGGCTGCTATGCATTCCGAGTTGCTAAAAACAAGTTTGTTTTCACTGTTCAACGAATTATATCCTGGAAAATTCAAAAATGTTACAAATGGTATTACGCCACGTCAGTGGTTACGTGCATGCAATCCAGGTCTGACGAAATTGATTGATCGTGCAATTGGGAGTACTTGGACGAAGGATTTATTCGAATTGAAACGACTGGAAGATAAAGCAACTGATCCGGCATTTCAGAAGCGATTTTTTCAGGTAAAATATGAAAATAAAGTACGTTTGGCGCAAACGATTTTGGAATTGTGCGGTGTCACCGTGAACCCAAATTCATTGTTTGATGTACAAACAAAACGATTACACGAATACAAGCGTCAACATTTGAATTTGTTGCATATTTTATATCTGTATCGCAAGGTATTACAAAATCCGTCGGACGAAACAATTGTTCCTCGTACGTTTATTTTTGCGGCTAAAGCGGCACCGGGTTATTTCATGGCTAAGCAGATAATACATGCGATCAATATTGTCGCTGATATGATTAATAATTGCCACGATATTAATGATCTGATCAAGGTTGTGTTCATCCCAAATTATAGCGTGTCATTGGCTTCGAAAATTATTCCTGCTGCTGATTTATCTGAACAAATTTCCACTGCTGGCAAGGAAGCATCTGGTACGGGTAATATGAAATTTGCTCTAAATGGAGCATGCACAATTGGTACACTCGATGGTGCTAATGTGGAGATTATGGAGGAAGTCGGGAAGGAAAATATTTTCATATTTGGACGTACAGAATCCGAATTGAGAGAGATGAAGGACTATAATCCATTTGCTCATTATCACGGTAATCAGGCACTTAAGGAGATTCTAGATTGGATGGGCTCAGAATATTTTCGCCAACCGAATGGGGAGCACCCGTTACAAAGTATACGTCGCAGTTTACTTGAAGGAGGAGATCCTTTCTTTGTGCTTGCTGACTTTGAGGACTATGTTAATACCCAGCGGCGGGTCAGCGAGGTATTCCAAGATCGTTCAAAATGGATGGAAAAAGCTATTTTGAATGTCGCTCGGATCGGAAAATTTTCTAGCGACCGATCGATTATGGATTATGCAAACACGATATGGGATTTGGAACCAGTAAAGATCGATTAATCTGATATTGCCTTTTGTAAATTTAATGCCATAGTCCTAGTAAAAATCGTCGACTTTGGTTATGTACCTGAAATTTTTTGGATTAAAGGAAAAACCATTCAAGATTGGGACGGATCTTTCTTATTTATATCTGGGAGATCAGTATCAGACGGCCCTTTCTTTGTTGCAGTATGGGATTGCTGGACGTGATGGGTTTACGGTTATTACCGGTGAGGTTGGATGTGGTAAGACCACTATCTGCCAAGCTTTGATGGAAAGTGCACGTTCGAGTAAGGATATCAGTATATTGTTGGACAATCCTCCAGATAACGAGAACGATCTTTTGATCGAGATATGCATGAAACTTAAGGCAGATCATAGCGGTAGCGGGGTTATTGAAAATCGTGAAATTGTAAAAAATGTACTATCTGACCGTTTGCGTGATGGTAAACATGCAGTATTATTGATTGATGAAGCACAAAATTTATCATTTGATATGCTTGAAAAGGTGCGATTACTATCCAATTTAGAATCGCGTGATGGTAGAGAAAAATTGCTACATATTGTATTGCTGGGGCAACCTGAGCTCAGGAAAAAATTGCGTTCAAAATGTATGCGTCAACTTCGGCAAAGAATATTAGTTTACTATAACTTGCGCCCATTAAAGAATTTTGAGGTAGATTGGTATATTAAACATCGATTAGAAAAAGCAGGCAGCAAGGGATTCCCGATATTTACATTTTGGGCGAAACGCAAAATTTTCTTCGAAAGCAGAGGGATTCCCAGGATTATTAATAATATTTGCGATAAGGCAATGTTATCAGCTTTTGTAAATTCCTCCAAAATCGTCACATATAAAGATGTCACGAAAGCGGTAAACGATATAAGACAATTGAAATGAGCATAATACAAAAAGCGATTCAGCGCAATAAACAGCGCCCAACCAAAGATGCTCACGATGGACCGATGATCGATAAGAAGCTAATTAGCGGGTGTTACGGCATCGATAATTTGTTTGTTGATAAGAGCAAGAAGCTATCTTTTGCAGAATTTTGGGCAGGGCTGAAGGATATTTTTTTAGGATGTTTAATATTTATTCCGAAAGTGTTATCTCTGGCATTTTCTATTATTAAGCGTCCGGGATATGCACTTGGTATCTTTTGTACACTTTTGTTGGCCTTTATAATCACTCTTACTCGCGGTGCACCGAAGCATGCACAAAATGTTACTGCGATACGTAATGCTAGGTTTGTGGTTCTTGCTGATGAGCCAAAATCAGTCGCTGAGAGAACAAATGCAGTCGATGAAAATTTCACCAAAAATGATATAAAAAAGGATAGTATCGATGGAGCAAAGAGTGTTGCTTCGGTCGTAGTCAAACCTTCTCTCGCGGTGCAAGACAAGGTTAAAGGATTGCATTTTTCACGAGCTTTTGAATCAAAAGTGAACAATTTTTTTGCTCAGCATAAAATTTCTGATATCATGTGCAAAAATGGGCGTTGCTTGCTGAAGATCGATAACAACGTGTTTTGTGAACGTTCTACATTGTGTGAATTCCCGAAAATAGTAATGGAATCATCGACAGATGATGAACTGATTTTTTCAGATGGAATGGGGAACTATTGCGCGATCAAAATCGATGACTTGTTTCAATAAATGTAAAATTTTCGATTGCAAAATATAGAATACTATTTAACCGTTTGTGGAGAATGGTTGAGGACTTTGGAAAGCAATTTACGGTCGCTCGTGAGACACTCGGGCTGTCAATCAAAGATGTTTCTTCGAAAATAAAGATTCGGGAAGACTATATTTCGGATATCGAGAACAATATTTTTGATTTTCCGTTGCCAAATATTTACATCCGTGGATTTATCCGCAATTACGCACGTTTGCTAAAATTGGATGTCGATAAGGTTATGGCGCAATGTCCAGTTAGCGAATTTCAGATAGACGATAATATTAAGCCGCATTCCGGCGATGTTGTTGAGTTCATAAAGGATGCTGATTACGAGACGAATCATGAACAGCCACAAGCGAGCAAGCTCGGAGAAAAAGTGAAGGGACTATCGAGATCGCTTAGCATGTTTAAGGATAAAGTTGCATCTTTGCCGCGTAGAACCGTGATTTTCAGTGTATCTGGTCTAGGGGCTGTTCTGCTCATTATTATTGTGGTAATGATTTTTGTTTCCAATAGGGACAAGTTCGATATCACCGGTATCGTTCCAACGGAAGCTATGACGATCCCGACGCGATCAATCACATTATCAGCCACGGGAAATGTTAATATTGTCGTGCGAAATAAAGATACACTTGAAAAGATATATGCCGGTGGACTTGTTTCCGGGACGGTGAAAACAATTGCTTATTATAAACCAATACAAGTGTTTTACGATCGTGGTGAATACTTGCTCATCCAGCAGGACAACGGGGAAAAAGTATGCCCACAACCAGGTCGTGGCGGAGTCGAGATAAAGTAAAGTAGGTTTTTTATGAATATTACCGTATTTGGGGCAGGTGCCTGGGGAACTTCAGTGGCGGTGTATTGTACCCGTATCGGACATAGCGTTACCCTTGTTCCAAAATTTGAGGAACAGGCAACGAGTATGCTGGCCAAGCGCGAAAATGTAGATTTTCTTCCTGGCATCCCATTACCGGATGGTCTGAAGATCACCACAAATGTGGAAGTCGCACTGAGATCTGCGCAAGTCGCCTTCATTGGGTGTCCATCAATTGGATTGGTCGATCTTTGCAACGATATTAAGTCCGCTTCCAGTACACTCAAGCAGTTACCAATCTTGATATCACTGTGTAAAGGCATACAGAGCGAAAAATTAGAAACGGCCTCTGTATTAATAAACAAAATTTTGCCAAATTTTGAATTTTGTGTGCTGTCGGGCCCTACAAATGCGAAAGAATTTGCGGATGGATATCCAGCGGCGATGGTATTGTCCACATTGTCTGATAAGGCACTTTTATTGCAAAAAGAACTTACGTCTCAAACGGTCAGAATATACACAAACACCGATGTTTTGGGCGTCGAGCTTGCTGGATGTTTAAAAAATGTTTATGCGATTGGTGCGGGTGCATGTGATGGATTGAGATTTGGTTATAATACCAAAGCGGCATATTTGACACGTGCCTTACGTGAAATGGTCACAATCGGATGCTCACTTGGAGGAAAAAAAGAAACATTTTATGGCCTAAGTGGATTTGGTGATTTCGTTGCAACTTGTATGGGACCGTGGAGCAGAAATCGGACATTCGGGGAGCGTATCGGTGCTGGTGAATCGGTAGATGAGATTTTTAAGACACAGAAATCAGCAGTTGAGGGGTACAAGACTACGCGTGCATTTTATAATGTCTGTTCAGAGCGTAATATTGATGCTCCAATAATTAGTGCGATATATGCTGGATTATATGAAAATAAGGATATTCACGACCTTGTACGCATGCTTGCAAATCGTCCGTTGAGATCGGAGATCTAAAAGTGGTGAATATATTTAATCGAGAAAATCCCTGTAAGATACGTCTATCAGAACGTGCCCGACTAAGTGGCATAGGCAGTGAAAAAGAGATCTATAAATTGGTTTTCGATGCGAAGGAATTGGATTACTTGCCGGGTGATTCATTGGCGATTTTTTCAAGAAACGATTTTAATGAAGTTCAGGAAATTTTGGGACTGCTCAATTTAACTGGGGATGAACGTGTAAGCATTAAGAATGCAACCTTTAGCATCCGCCAAGCGTTAATTGAAAAATACTGTGTGACCCACTTAACTAAGCGATTTTTATCTACTTTTTGTGAACTTTTAGGTAAATCAGAGAAAGCAATATTTGAAAAAGTTTTTACAGATGACAACGATGGACAATATTCGTTGCTGGAGTTGCTTAAATATTTCCCTTCCGTGCGTCTTACTCCAGATGAGTTATGCCGATTGTTGAAAAAAAATGCACCACGATTTTATTCAATTGCTTCTGCCAAAGCGCTGCAGAATGATAAAATCCATCTACTCGTTAGAACAGTGGGTTATAGAAATTTTTTAGGAAATTTACGATATGGTGTTGTGTCGCACTTTTTAAATTATCGTTTAAAGATCGGAGAATATGTTGATGCCTATGTATCCCAGTCATCATTTAAGCTCCCGGATGATCCACTTGCGAACATTATCATGGTTGGCCCAGGGACGGGATTAGCACCGTTTATGAGCTTTTTGTACGATATTGAGTCAAAAAAGAAACAAACTGATATTGGGCAAACATGGCTATTTTTCGGTGATCAGCATGAAGCTACTGATTTTATCGAACGCGATGAGCTCACACGTTTATTAAATGAACATGTTCTTACACGTCTTGATCTCGCATTTTCGCGTGACCAGGAAACAAAAATATATGTACAAGACCGTATGTGGGAAATGCGTGATGAATTATGGGCATGGTTGGATCAAGGTGCCAGTTTGTACATCTGTGGGAATGCCAGCCATATGGCTATTGATGTCGAGAAAGTATTAAAAAATATCGCTATTTTCTGTGGTGGACTTACCGATAATTCTGTTGAAGATTGGTTATCTGATCTTCGCTCTAATGGGCGGTATCAAAAAGATGTATACTAAAGATTCTTAGTCATATTTTGTTATGAACTTCGTAATTGCCTGATCAAGTAATTCTGCCCCATCCAAAATCTTGATCTCGATCTTTAGGAAAAATGTTGGCAATGCGCATACGTAGTCTTTAGGGATACGAACAGCGTCTTTTTCGGTAGTGATGACATACTTTGCTTTCTTGTATAATGCGACTGTAAAAATATGATCAAGCTCATCGCGTGTAAATTTATGATGATCGATGAAACGCTTTTTATACACCAAATTCGCTCCGTTTGATGTTAAAAAATTTTCAAAACTGTCAGGCATCGCAATTCCGCTAAACGCGCATATTTTTTCATTAGCAACGAGGCTAACATTTTCTTTGTGATCCTCATTGTTGACCTCTGCAAAAAATTTTGGTCCGTGAAAACATTTTATTATACCGACATTTGGTAAGTATTTGTGAATCGTTTCCACAATATTGGGATCATCTGCGATGTTTGACTTTGTTAGCATCACATAAGATGCACGATTTATGTGGTCGATAGGCTCACGTAGTATCCCCCTTGGAAGTAATCTTTTATTACCGAACGGATTTGTTTGATCGATGAGCAAAATGTTCATGTGTCCACGCAGAGGCAAATATTGAAATCCGTCGTCTAGTATGAGTAAGTTAGCACCATATTTTTTTATTGCGTATCGCCCGGCCTTGACACGATCCTTATCGACAATGACCACAACTCCGGGCAAATTTTTAGCCAACATATAGGGTTCATCCCCAGCACGTTCAGGACCAATAAGGATCCGCTGCCCGTTGCTCACCACCCGTGGTGGACGTTCTTTAGCATGTGTCAACCATCTAAAAAATGAGCGTATTTTTGATTCCTGTTTGCTTTTATATCCGCGGCTCAGGATCGCTACTCGGCGTCCGCGCTCATTCAATTCACGTGCAAATTTTTCCACGACTGGTGTTTTCCCAGTCCCTCCAACAGTGAGATTGCCGATCACTATTATTGGACAGCCAAGTGGCTGAGATAGAAAAACATTTTTTTTATACAGCCAATACCTCAATCTAACCGCCATTTTAAATATTTTGGACAGTGCCAATAGTGGGAGTGCGATTGTTTTTGTTACATTATTTACTTTGCGGTCATATAATATATCTGCGCAAAATTTTTCGAATTTACTGATATTATGTACCAGTCTTCGTGAAAACTTTCTCTCGATATATCGAATTTTTCTGATGATGCGCATTATATCAGTTTCTTGTTGATCATTTTCTCGGTATGAAAAAGTGGATCAGAGTGTATTGTCTCAGGATTTTGGAAAAAGTTCTTATAATTCGGGAAAAATGCATCTCCTTGGTAATTTTCATTTATGATGCTCAAGTATAACTCTCGGCAAGCCGGTAGCAATAACTGATATATGCTTTCTCCTCCGCATACCCAAACTGTCCCATCGAATTGCATGATCTGGTCGACGGAATTAATAACTATCGTACCTTCTATACTGATGTTTGAGTTTGAGAGTACGATATTTTTTCTCTTTGGAAGAGCGTGTCCAATAGATTGGAATGTTTTGCGCCCCATCAAAACAGACGAATATAGCGTCGTCTTTCGAAAAAATTGCAACTCAGATGGAATTTTCCATGGAATAGTCCCATTTGCTCCTATCACTCCATTTGGGGACATTGCTGCTATCGCGCGTAAGTCGCACTTTGTCAATAAGTCGGAAACTAATGCATCTGATAGTTTCATACTGCGATTGGTGCTTTTATTGGCGGATAAGGGTTATAATTGGTAAGTTTGAAATCTGAATATTGAAAAGAGTCAATATTTTTTACTTCGCTATTAATCTCCATCCTTGGAAGTTCGCGTGGGGTTCGGGAAATTTGTTCTCTTACCTGTTCAATATGGTTTTTGTAAATATGAAGATCACCAAACGTATGAACAAACTCTTTTGGCTTCAGACCACATACCTGAGCGACCATCATGGTCAATAGTGAATAAGAGGCGATATTGAACGGAACTCCTAGAAAAAGATCAGCGCTACGTTGGTATAATTGGCAGCTAAGCTCACCTTTTGTTGAGACGTAAAATTGAAACAGCGCATGGCATGGTGGAAGTGCCATTTTACGGGTATCTGCCGGATTCCATGCGGATACGATATGTCTGCGACCATATGGATCGTTTTTGATATCATCGATTACGTTTTTAATTTGATCGATTATCGTTCCATCTGGAGAGCGCCATTTACGCCATTGTGCTCCGTATACCGGTCCGAGCTCCCCATCAACATCTGCCCATTCGTTCCATATTTTTACTCCGTGCTCTTGCAGATATTTTATATTGGTTGATCCTTGGAGGAACCATAGCAGCTCATATATTATGGATTTCAGGTGTACCTGTTTTGTGGTTAATAATGGAAAATTTTTGCTTATATCAAACCGTAATTGGGCCCCAAATAACCCGATTACACCTACTCCTGTCCGATCTGGCCGTTCTTCACCGTATTCCAGTACATGCTGCAAAAGTTCGAGATAATTCCGCATACCAACTAAGTAATATTTTTAGAAATTTGATCGATATAAAAATGAAAATTTAGGGCCTAAATCTCGTTGAATTTATTTGAAATTTGTATGAACTTTCCTTGCAATGCAGCTTCGTGTGCGTACCGCCACCATATTGCAAAAAAATCGTTGAATGGTTGGTTCCATGGTTTCTCCATTGCATAATGGATGATAACAGGGGATGTGATGATTGCTTCGAGCTGCTGTGCCGTGTACTCGGCCTGGTCAAGCTTTTCCTTAACGACACTGATAAAATTTGGCATAAAATTGTAAGCTAAATCTATGCATTTTATATGCCCATTACATGCAATATTGATAATATCTTGATCGTGATATGGGTATGATGATTTATCGTCGATCCCGTGCTGAACCATGAATTTAAATTTTTCATTAATTTTGTGCTTACGAATTAGTTCAAGGTTCATGACCAACACTCCGCCATTTACGTAATTTGAAAAATCTAGCAAATCAGAAATTTTATCGATTTTTTGAGGTAAGAAATTCCAGTACATTTTTTCATACGTGAATATGCTTGGCAGATCTTTTACCCCGGCGATGTAGTTATCTCCTAAGTCGATGTTGTAGAGCTCAGTGAGGTCAGATAAAACAATAACATCTGCATCGAGATATATACATTTTTGGCATTGTGGTATCATGTCAGCGGCCAATAAGCGGTAATACGTTGCGATCGATGCATCGTCATCGACAGGATTAAGCATTTTATCATCGAT
>JAIDVZ010000133.1 GCA_029059365.1 Opitutales bacterium
CGTAACATATATATTTAAATTGCTTTTTCCCTAATATAATACTTACTTCGCTGTGTACAGGATTATATTTAGATTATGGCAAAAGTGAATAAAGAGGTTGATGAAGTTTTCGCGAAGGCTGGGCTTCAAGAGAGGCTTTATTGCTGGTTTAGTAAGCACCGCAGACAAGTTTATGTGGGATACGGGGCTTTTTTTGTTATTCTATTACTTTGGATTGGTTGCGTTGTTGTAAAAAATAACAAAGTTCATGCGATGCAGCGTGAGTATATTGCTCTAGACGCTGTAGATTCCAAATTAGCTTTTGTGAAAAAATATAAGGCTAACCCCTTGTGCGGGTTGGTGTTATTGGACCTCGGAGATGAGTCTGAATCTCAGGGAGATTTTAGGACTGCATCGTCGTATTACAGCTTGGCGATTAAAGCGTTCAAAACGCCAGACATACGTGCTCGTTCTGAAATTTCATATGCTGTAAGTAGATTGCGTATGGGTGACCAGAGTTTTTTTGAAAAATCTCTAGATACTATTCTGCACGATGAAAAAATTGCTATGCATTTTCGTGCAGATGCTTTGTCAAAATTAATAGGGCACTTTAGATCTGTCGGAGATGATATAAAAATTACTGAATTGACGCATTATGCCAGTGGATTAGATCTTTCTGATGGTTGGAGAAAAGTTATCGCCGCTGCCTCTAAGTAAAGTTAGAAAATTTTAATCTAAATCTATTGTTCGTCCCAGTTCAAGTTGGCGACGTAAAGGTTCCATTTTTCGAGGTTCGTCTGTATGCTGACTTTGTACAGAAAGTTGGTCTTTGTTTGATCAACTTTGAATGTTGTGTCCAGCATTTCTCCAGAAGGTAACGATATACTTTTCGTATTTTCTAATTCGGATATACTGGAGGATGTACTCACAATAAAAGAAATGAGTTCACTGAATTTGTTTGGCTTATTAAAAAACTGATTCTGGCAAATCAAGCCATTGATAAAGCTGTGATTTAATGCAGTGGCGGCCAGGGCGAATAGTGCAACCGCGAGTAGAATTTCTACCAAAATAAAACCTGTTCTATCGTTTGATTTCATGCATGTTTAAAGATAAGGGGTCGATGGCAAAATATTTTTCTTTTCCAAACTTTACCGCATATTTTAACGTAAACCCAGAAGGGAAAATTGTTATCTTAGAGCATTCATTAAGATCAGAATCACAAAATTTAGCTTCAATCTGTATATTCTTTTTTGACAAAATTCGTCCGTATTGATCGTAGATGAAAAATTTTGGCCCATTGTTGGCTAAATATACTATCTTTTGCTGTTTGATCGCTGCTTGCTGAATTTCATGGAGCAAATCGGCTACCTTGGTTTGAGGGGTTTTTAGTGTAATATCCGTTTTAATTCCTGAAGATATACATAAAAACACTACAGCTAGGGTTAAAACGACCAAAATTTCTACTAAAGAAAATGCACGATTAAGTTTCATTTTTTACCAATTTCCTATATTTTTTTTGTCTTTGCCCCCACCATTGGACCAAATATCGTATTTATTTTTGTTATGTGTTCCAGGGTAGGCATAATTGTAATCGTGATCCCAAGGATCTTTGGGGACATGTTCGATATATGGCCCATGCCAATTTTTTTCCTTATTTGGCGGGGCTGTCAACAATGCCGCTAGTCCTTCTGCAGTACTTGGATAGTCACCGGTGTCTATTTTGTACGCCATTAAAGGAATTTTGATTGTCTCATTTACGAACAAACTCGCTAAGTGTTGCTTGTTGTTGGTTAATATGCTATCTAGATTTGATACCATAAGCCCTGTAATTCCCGCAATTATTGCTGATACTACCAATAATTCCACGAGAGAAAATGCCTTCAAAAGGTGCATGCGGATAAGCGTAATGTTTTTTCTATTTTTACGCAATATAATTTTGCCTAAAAGGGTTTGGGCTAATTTATGTAATAATTTTTTCTTTACGAATATGCTCATATTTTTTTTGATACGTGAAACTTTAAGATATGACGTCTAGTAAATTGAATTGGTGTATTGTTAGGCTCGGTGAAGACTACAATTGGTGGGTACAAGAGGTAAGTGATGACATCCATTGGGATGTTGATGGTCTTGGTATACTAGACCCTAATCAGGTTGAACACATGGTCGATTTGTTGATTCAAATGAAGCCGTATGGCTTACGTGAAGATATTGTCGAAAATGCATTTATAGCGTATTCCATAGAAAAGGAACTTCCGAAAAATATGGTTCGTTTGGTCGTATGTAACGAAGAATTGTTAAGCACTAAGGATAAAGTTTTCGCGCTTCCGAACGCAATTGATGAATCAGATGGTCCTTACGTAGACTTTCTGGACCACATCATATCTGTTCGTGTAAAAATGCTCAACGCGAATTTGGATTTTCATCAACCGATGGAGGTGGAGGAAATTGAAGAAGCTATCCGTGATGAACAGAGAAATGGCTATATTAGCGGAAAATCGGTCCATTCATTCGATGAAATTATGTCGATTTTGGACTATGTGCCGACGGGTTACTCGTTAGATCTTGAAGATCAAGAAGAAGATAAGGATGAAATTGATTTTTCTGATGTTGATGATGGCCTAGGAGAGGATGAATCTTCCGTAGTAAATGGCGAATCATGGGAAGAATAACAATTTTGTGTTTCTAAATAAAAAACAAAAAAAAGCTTGATTTATTCTTATTTAAACCTAGTTTACCAGTTGTTACTTTAAACAAAGGATTATATGATAAACAACGAGCTAACTGGGCTTAAGTCGGGTTTGGGTGCCGATTTTGATAAAAAAGAAGATACCCCAACCATAAGCGATGTTACAGACAAAGCAATAGATCCAAGTAAAGATGTAAATAACGAAGTTCCGAATCAGAAGTTGAGTTCTCACGTCTCAGACCAAGAAGATGCTCTTCCACAAAGTGCTGAGAATGCCAATGAAGAACCAAAGAGTAATGTAGAGGAAGAAGCCGCAAATAGTCAGGCTCACATCTCTGATAGCCAATCTGACAGTGTGATTTCTGGAGCAGAGGAAGGTTTTAGTGAAATAGAGGAACATTCAAATGAAGATGGTGCCCTTTTACGAAATGCTGAAAATGCTAATGAAGAACCAAAGGATGAGGTAGAGGAAGAAGTCTCAAATAGTCAAGCTCATATCTCTGACAGTCAATCTGACAGTGTGGTTTCCGGAGCAGAGGAAGGTTTCAGTGAAATAGAGGAATCTTCAAATGAAGATGGTACTCTTTTACGAAATGCTGAAAATGCCAATGAAGATCCAAAGAATAATGTAGAGGAAGAAGTCTCAAATAGTCAGACCTCCGTCTCGGATTACAGTCAACATTCAAATTTATCTTCTGAGGAAGATGTTAATGATGATGAAGAAAAAATTTCATCTGATGGTAAAAATTTCAAAGACCAAATTTTGCTCGCGGGAAATGCTGTTAAGGATAAGATGTATAAAACCAAGGAAAATTGTAGAGCAGGCTTAAAAGTCATAAATCAGAGGGCTGATGATGATGTTGCTTTAGTAAAAAATTTTGCGAAACAATGTACGGAAGCGAGTACAAAATATTGGAACACTTTTGTTGATACAAGCGTGAAATATTATAACATTACGGCTGAGGCTGTGAAGCAAGTGGCAATTGATACCAAAGAAATGGCACAGAAAGCCGTTGTTGCTGCAATATCATTCGTGGGTTGTGTGGTAAAATGCTGCATAATAATGCCTATAGTTGAAATAACTATAGGAGGTATAAAGTGCTGTAAAATTATTGTTAATACGACACAGAAAATTGCAGAGTATATTAAAAATGGAACAATCAAAGCATTTGATGCAACAAAGTCTTTTCTAACAAATCATCAGGTTGCTGTGTTAACGAGTTTATGCGTTATTGCCATTACAGTTCCGGCGGTGTATTTAGCTGTAACACATGGATATATAGCAAGCATGAGTAAATATATATCAAATTTTGGTAAATGCATGTGTAGCTAGTTGTGTAATATACTGACGTAGGGTTTATATTTGCTCCGAAGAAGGCTCTTCGGAGCATTTTTTACGATTGTTTTATCAATTTATCGATTATATGCTGTATCTGTAAAAGTTGAGACAACGTCCGATTTTTAAGAATCTCGTACAAATAATCAGAAAAATCTTCAAAATCATAGTTCGCAGTTTGCATCAGATATAACAATAAATTTTCGCGAGAAATTTGATAAGTTTTTCTACGTTCAGCTCCTTTGGGCGCGCGTCCAGACAAAATATGTCCTAATATTTTTTGATTATCGAAAGCATCGCGAACATATTGATCAGATTTACCTATAACATACGCAACTTCTTTGGGTGAAAACCAGCGCTTATTCGGAGGCAATAAAAACTCAAAATGTTCAGAGTTTACTATTTTTTGCATCATAATATTCCCTATTTTT
>JAIDVZ010000134.1 GCA_029059365.1 Opitutales bacterium
CTATGATTAACCTCATGCATACCTGTAATTACCTTGCCACAGAACCGGTTCGATGAGGATAAAAACTAGTCCTATATCAAAAACTATGCAGCGTTATCCATCAATTGCGGGTCAATTTACACATCTATAGCTTTATTTCTAACCGATTCTTTAGTATCATTTTGTTCACTAAGAGGTTTTGGCAAAATCAAAACATTTGGATACGTAAAAAATTTTTATAAAAGATCTTCAAATTCTACCCTCATTTCATGTGAAGTATCTCTTTTTTCATTCGCATCAAACTTTGCCCATTCACGATTTCCTTCGTCCGCTGAAAGTAAAAGGTAGCGTCCAAGATATTCATCAAGCTTTTCTGAAGACATTCCAGATACCTCAGCAAAAAACTTTTTGAAGTTATCACTCCAAATAGGGGAAAGAAAAATATCATCAAGTACATCTTTCACTTCTTTAGTCAACGGAATCCCCATTTCATCACTTATTCTTTCACCAATTTCATTAACTTTGTCGGACGATATACGAAATAATTCCTCTGGAGTTTCGAATTCATCAAGCTTATGAAGTAAATTTTGAAGAAAGGTTCCAAAAAGACACTCTTCAGAATTGTTGTGATGTACATCCAAAAGAAAATCCTTAACTTTTTTGAAATTCTCTGAATAGGTCTTGTCTATAGCACTTAGACGATTAGCATCGCTCGTATCAATATCTTCTTTGTGCGTTGGTTTCAAATACACCGCAATATCTGGCCATACTTCGTGCGCTGCTATCGCTAAAGGAAGATCTCCATAAGCATTCAAAAACAAAGTATCTTGACATAAAAACATACCAAGCATCTGCATCTGTTCTTGCATATATCCATCCCATGGTTCCCCAAACTCTTTGTAAACTTCGTCCATTGACACCTTATCTTTATAAGGTATTCCCCCTAACTCTTTAAAAAAGTTAGACTTGGGATCGTTTTCATCGTAATATGGTGCACATATATCATCCAAACCAGCTCGAGTTTGCTCATCAAAATTACATTCGTTCAACGTCAAACATAATACCATATGCCCTATTTCAAGAAAAATATTAAGCAAAATATATACATTACGCAAATCATCACCATCGTAAAATTTACCTAACTCTAATGTCATTTCCTCATTTTCATCATAATC
>JAIDVZ010000135.1 GCA_029059365.1 Opitutales bacterium
AAGCAATATTACGCAACTCATCTGCGGAAAAATCATGTAAAGATTCTTCAATTTTCATTACACCATTCTCCAATGCAGTTTGCGTTGTTAGCAGCCGCTCAACCTCTACTTTTAGTTCAGAATTGCGAATTTCACGAATCTTCAGCGAAAATTCATGATTTTCATTAATCATATCGTTAATTTTGGATACAAGGGCCTTCTCTCCGCACTCCATCTTTTTACTTAACAGGTCAATTAAATCAGCATCTTTATTTGCCAGTATACAAGCTTCATCACCAGTTACTGCTTCTATTCGTCGAATTCCTGCAGCGATTGATGATTCACTTATAATTTTGAACAAACAGATCTCTGAACTGTTGCTGACATGACAACCACCACATAGCTCCGTGGAAAAATCCCCAATTTTAACTACCCGAACAATATCGCCATACTTCTCATCAAAATTCGCTATGCAATCGGCCGGCTTATTGTTGAATTCAGTTTCATAAATTACTACATTTTCGCATGACAATACTTTCTCTTGTATTAATTTTTCGACTTCCCTGACCTGCTCACTCGTCATAGCCTCAAAGTGATTAAAATCAAAACGCAACCTTTTTGGGTCCACACTAGATCCCGCTTGATTAACATGGGAGCCCAACACTTTACGCAATGCCCAATGTAAAATATGAGTAGCCGTATGATTACGAGAAGCGTTTAACCGCCCATGCTCATCAACATGGGCAATAATAGCATTTCCGTTTTTAATTCCGTCAATTGGCTCGTTTAATTCGTGCAATATCTGCCCATTTTTACTTTTTGACACATGCTTAATTGTGTATTTTTTATCATTGCATGTAATATACCCGCTGTCACTTGCCTGTCCACCGCATTCAGCATAAAATGGGGTCTTATCCAGAACTAAAAATTTACCATTTTCTAGAACATCTATAACTTTGCACAAACAATCATTATTATTGCCCAAATCGTATCCAATAAACCTTGTATCGGCATTTGTATTATCTGAAACAAGAATATCGGACTTTTTCTGAGCAGCACGTGCACGTGTACGTTGCTTATCCATTTCGGCATCAAATCCAGCAACATCGATTGAACATCCATGCTCCTCGGCAATTAATTGGGTTAAATCAAGCGGGAAGCCATATGTGTCGTACAGCAAAAAAACATCTTTGCCGGTAATAATCCGATTTTTGGCATTTTTGATAAGATCATCTAGCATCTCCAGACCACGATCTAAGGTGCGACGAAAGGACAATTCTTCACTATAAATCACCTTATAGATAGTTTCGCTCTCTTTTTTTAGCTCTGGAAAACAACCAACCATTTTATCAACCACAACTTTCGATAATTTTGCGAGCGCTCCGGTTGGTATTTTAAGGTTATTACAAAATGTTACTGCTCGTCGAAGGATCCGACGCAACACATACCCTCTACCTTCATTTGATGGAAATATCCCATCGGCTATTGCAAAAGTTAGGGCCCTCACATGGTCCGCTATTACACGAAAAGCAAAATCGATATGCTCATCTTTGCTCAAATTTGAGCGTGTTTTGGGAGTCGTGCCGTTATATTGACATCCAGACATATCCCCAATTGCATGAAAAATATCGCTAAACAGATCACTATCGTAATTTGACGGCAATCCAGAAAAATCAGTAAAATTTTTTGTCTTTGCTAATATCCCGGCAACACGTTCAAGCCCCATGCCGGTATCAACATTGAATTTCGGCAATTCTACGAATCGTCCATCCGGTAAAGCATTAAATTGCATAAACACAAGATTCCATAATTCAATACACCAAGGACTTCCTGCATTTACTAGCTCCCCTTGAGTATCACCATTTGGGGTTAAATCTATATGAATTTCCGAACACGGCCCACATGGCCCTGTATCTCCCATCATCCAAAAATTATCACGCTTTCCGCCATATTTTATGTGAATTTCCGGGTCTAAACCTTCCAATAACATAATATTTTTCCAAACATCATATGCCTCTTGGTCAAATCCTGCCGGTTCTCCTTCCGCCGGACGATACACAGTAACATATAAGCGATCTTTAGGAAAATTCCATACTTTAACCAATAATTCCCATGCCCAAGGGATGATTTCTTTTTTAAAAAAATCTCCAAATGACCAGTTTCCAAGCATCTCGAAAAACGTATGGTGGTATGTATCAAATCCTACATCGTCCAAATCATTGTGCTTTCCACCAGCCCGTATACATTTTTGGGTATCGACTACACGCCTAGTATTTGGGGTTCGTTCGCCCAAAAAATACGGAACAAATTGGTTCATACCAGCATTGGTGAACAATAAATTCGGCGAGTTTGGCTTCAATGAAGAAGAATGTACCAAAGTATGCCCTCTTGATTGAAAAAATTCGAAAAACGATTGTCGAACTTGCTCAGAATTCATCCCCGCATGTATTAATGTTTTCTTCTAAAACGCGAGCTTTATTATTTTCTCACATACTTTATGTAGCTTTATATTTGCTTTTTTGTAAAAATTGAACACACTGTTGGTTGGATTTTTTTGGGAAAATGAGCACAGAAATGAATATACCGCTTATAACCGGCGATGCAGTTGAAAAAACGGACAAAAATAGCGAAACCCCAAACATCAAGAAAGATCAAGGGAAAATTTTTAAAACTAGCACTTCTTCCAAAAGCCACGCTTTTGTTCAAAATTTGGCTAAAAGAGCGACGCAACAAATGGCCTTCTTGAGGACAACTCAAGGTTTGATAGAACAAATCAACAATAGTGACTACAAATTGACTTTTTGGGAAGAATTTTCAGTAATCATTCAACAATTTTTCAATTACGAACATGCTTTAGATTATTTGGTAAGTAAAATTAATAACAAGATCGGTTTTGCGGGAAAAATGGCAGAAAGACTGTGCCAAATCGATGATTCACTCCAGTCACGAGAAAGAACTGATTTAAGCAAAGTATTCAATACTTTTCTAAACAAAATGAGTGATTCCGACAGAGTCGCTTTTGCAACATCGTTGGTAGAAAAAATATACAAAACTGAAGAGCCCAATAAAAAGGAAATTTTGGAAAAAACTTTAGCATCAGTCATAAACAATATACCAGATGTCTATTATACACATCTCCGACCCAACGAGACCGAACAAGATCGCG
>JAIDVZ010000136.1 GCA_029059365.1 Opitutales bacterium
GTGATAGGAGCAGCGGGTTATGGTGCAAGTGTAGATGTAAAAGAAGCTATTTTTAAAATTGAAGGAGATAAAAACATTTTCTCTTCTTATTCTGGTTATTATTCCGTAGTGATAGGAGCAGCTAGTAGTGAGGAAACAAGTACAGCGCGAGGAATATCGATAAATATAAACGGTAGCCAAATGATTGGTGCACTAGCCGGGGCAAAAGTAAATGCATTTGGAGCTGACAATACAGATGCGGATGCCAACAAGACAGGATGGAGAATAGGATTGTACAATAGTGAAACGAATGCCGCTACAGTAAATATCCTGGCAGCGAAAGGTAGTACGGCTTTCAGCAATGACCAAGCGACTATGACGTTGAATGCTGATCAGGGCAGTGATAGGACTAACTACGCTCGAGCATTTGCGTTAGGTAATGATTATCAGATCTACATCGGTGGGCAGGGAGATGTGAGCAGAGATTCGAATGATAGATTACAGTCCATTGGAACAGAGCTTAAATCCGCTGGAACGAGTACTGGCAATGTGGTAAATATCTTTGGAGCGATTGCCCCGGCACAAAATGCAACATTAACGGATACTAGCTTGAGGGATGCGGAGATTATTCGTGTTCCAGATACTCGCTTTACAGTTGACCGTGGATGGACCGCTAATGTCTATGGCCCGCTTGAGGGAGTAGAGGCAATCGTTGTTAAAGACGGTGGTGTTTTGAATACGTATGGTTCATTAAAGAACATTACTTTGGAAAAAGGAATAATCAACGCGTATGGTGAATCTGACGGGATCGGCACAATTGTTCTGAAAGATGGAACATTAAAATTGGTAAGTTGTGAAGATAATGGTGCTGTGACTGCGCTCAATAATATGACAAAGGATAGAGATCCAGAGCATCCAGATACATCCGCTCCTATTTTAAAGTTTGCTAACCCGTCCGACAATGCGAAGATATGTGATGTAGCTAGCATAAACTCGACCGATTATGTGAAGAATTTTGGAAATAGCGGGAAATTGATATTGCACGATGGAGATAGTCTGTGCTTCTACGTCAATACCGATCTTCCAGAATCCCAGTTAGGAAACGCCGTATTGGCAACTGGATATATCGAGATTGAAGAATCGCTGCAAAATGCTATCGATTTTTCTAAAACTAGTAAGATAGTGCTCGTAAATACAGGTACGCAACCTTTCCAAAATGAAGAACGGAAATTCATCCTCATTCGTGGAAAAAATATGACGGTACAGGAACTTCTAGGGGATGATGATTTCCATGATAATAACTTAACTTCCGTTGAAGGTAGGGACAATCTGTGGGAAGTGAAGACTGATGGTGCTTTCGGGCAATGGACGGAAGATCAGGAAGAAACTGAAGTTGCTACACATTCTGAAGAAGGTGCTGAACTGAGAACAAATATAGCATCTAATCCGTTAATGAGGATGGTACGTGCCTTTAACACACTAAGGTCGACCGCGGAAGATAATTTGAGACTGTGGCTCGAAGAAACAGAGGATTATTCACAGTTACTGATAGCCAGAGAAATGGCCCTAGAGGACCCTGTGACTGTTGAAGATTCTCCAATTGCCGGCACAAGCAATTCACTGGCGAATACCAATATAGCTGCAATGTCGATGCTACGCAGTGCACTCAATTCGCGCCTAACGGATATTAGCGCTGGTGGCGATGAAGCGTTCATCTCAGGAATTGGCGGACATGTTCATCAAAATGAACTAGCTGGTGTTGGGTACAGCGGTGATTTATATGGTATTACAGCCAGAGCAGACAAGTTGTTGCACAATAAAGATTGTGGATATATCCGTCTTGGAGCGATGATTGGATACCTTTACGGAGATATCAATTTCCGAGGATTGGCGATTGGGAAAAAACAGACCGCCAAACAGGATAATTATATCGGAATGTTATATGGTGCCTATGAGTCTGTTAATGATAAAAATCTGAAAACTGATTTAAATCTCAGTTTTGGATTTGGGTATACCAACAACCGTGTATCGCGTATAGATGAGAAAGATTTTGGTTATAACGCTAAAGTGAAATCGAACGACATTCTCGTTTCAGCAGAGTTCATTAAGAATGTGTATGCAGTACAGGGCATACAGTTTGGACTTTGGTTGAAAGCAGATTATAACCGCATTCACCAGAAATCATATAATGAATCTGCTTCAAATGGCGGTAAGAGCGCGCAATCTGTATCGAAAGTAAACTTCGATTTCTTAGATACCACGGTTGGAATAAATATCGAGAAGGAGATTTGCAATTCTTCACGTGCGGATAGAAGTTTGAGATTATATGCTCGGGCTGGATGGAATTGCCAACCGTTACGCCATCACTCCACGATTTCGGCAGAAATATCTGGGAAATCAGGTGTAGTTGATCCAGAATTTGGATCACATAATTCTGCGGTGTTTATCGCTGGATTGAGGCAAAGGTTGAATGCTAATTGGGAGATTATAGGTGAATGGAATGGCTCGTTCAATAAGAAGCATTCAAATAATGTCGTCACTGTTGGTGCTGGATATTCATTCTAATAATCTGTGCACATAAGTGGTGCGATAAAGCTAAATTGGGATTAACAGGATGGCCCGGATAGATAAAATATTCGGGCTTATCTTTTTATCCCGAACAAGCAAATTAGCTCGAAAAAGTTTACCCGTTTAAGAGGGACATTGAGGTATATTTTTAAATGTCAGAAGCATGATGCGCAGAATAAATTTGGTGAACTTTGCAGCGAGGTTAGATGTAAAAGCCAGTGTGTAAAAATAATATTGAATAACGCGATTAGCTACATGTGAGATTTTTACATGCATCATTACCGATATCATTTTTGATTTTGATGGTACCGTGCCGCGATAAATCGGATAATTTGCCAAGAAAGATTGTGTATAGATCAAATTTGAAGCGCTTACTACGGATTTACAAGTTCGACGATTAGCCTAATGCTTCAGACTTTTGCTTGAGCGCTTTAGATAATTTTTCTACTTCTGTTAACAGGTCGTTGCCCGTTGGTAGCATCGAATTTTGGATGTCATTCAGATTTTTTTGCAGTTTTTGGTAATTTTTTGACCCTTTTGAATTATAAAATGTCAACAAAGCATCTAGTTCTTTTAACTTTTTGTATTGTTCTGTAAGCGTTGCATTTGCTTGTGGATTATCAGATGTAGTTTTGTCGTTCGTAAACTTACTTCGTTGTCGTTCCATCGCATCTAAATTACTAAGAATATTTTCTTTTTCTATTTGTTGTTTTAGAACTTGTTCAAGCTTTTGGTGCATTTTTTGCTTTAAAGCATCCAGCTCGTTCAAAGTCTTGCTGCGAAAAACATCTCCATTTCCTATTGTCAAGATACTACTATGTTTTTTATAAACGTTCGATAACCTTGACCGCAAGACGTCTATTGGGCTTGAATCTCCCGATTTGCGATGCGTGGAATACAATGTTGAGGCTTTTTTATTTGATGCTTTTGATACATCTGTGCTCGATTTGTATGTCATTATTATTGAATTTTCATAACTTTTCCTCAATTCACACAGGCTACCTACTATGCCGATGTTTGTTGAATCTTGCTTAGAAGCTGCCCCAATAGGGAGAGTCTTTTTTATCTCTTTTGATAATGCTCTCTGCAAATTTTGGCCATTAGATTGGAGAGTAGGTTTATGAGATTCTCTAATCTCTGGTTTTGCAGCACTGTTCCCCGAAGAGGCAGGAATGCCAGAGGCCTTATTCTGAGGTGCTTCGGGGTTTTGAATCGAAGATTGTTTATTAGCAGAATTTACATTGTCTGGAGGCGGAGGATTAGGTTTGTTATCGTTACTTTCCGGAGATTCATTCTTGACTTTATCTACGGGGTTGGAGGGATTAAATTCGCCGGATGTTCCATCGCCAATAATAGATTGTGCCTCGTTTTGTTCCTTTAGTGTACCATTTGTGGCGGCCTCCTTGTTTTGTTCTTCTAGACTCTCACCACCATTTTGAATTTGGTTTTCGGGTGAATTATTAGTATTTGGCGAGGATTCATCTTTAGTATCGATGGCCCCGTTCAGTACATTTTCAGTTTGAGGTTGTTGGGAGTTGTTTTGGATCTCTTTAGGAGAGGTAGATTCATTTGTCCCTTGTGTCTTTGGAGTGTGATTTTGTTTTAGGGATATTATGGCATATGCAATAGCTGTTGCTGCCAATGCTGCCGCCGCGCCTATCAAAACTGCAATTGCTGTGGTAGGTAAAGCGATCACGGATAGGGCTCCCAAAGCAGCAAAAACTCCACATATAACGGAAGAACCCCCCAAAGTTGACAGCACTATTTTCGCTCTTGTTGTTAAATTGATTTTCGCAGTTTTTTGAGATGCTTGTTCAAGAGAGGTTGAGGAATCTGGCGTGGTATCATCGGCTTGTGGACGAACAGATAAATCTGAAGGAATTTTTAGGCTCATAAGCGATAGGCATTGTACCCCTTATGGAGGGAAATGTCAACTGCTAGATGTTGGCAGTTTACGCAATTCATGCACAAACTTTGCCGAAAAAGACACTATCGTGGCATTTTATCTTTAAGGATCACTATTTCTAATTTTCGATCCACAGTCTATGAATTTTGAGGTGATGTTTCCTGTGGTAGTAGTTTCTCAAGATTAGGCAGTGTCTGATTGAGTAAATGACTTACTTTGTCTTGTTGATCCTCTATAAAGAATTGTATCGGCTGAACAACTCCTAAAATCACCTGCGGTGGAAGTCCTCTTTTGTATGAAGTACCCCCTTTCCTTCCAAATTCTGTAAATAATCTATCTATTTCTCTACAGTCTGTATGTTGTTTGCCCAAATTTTCGTAAATTTTTTCCAGGTTTGTTTTAATTTCTTCAAGTTTTTGTTTTATACCTCGTGCGGATCCTCCGAATGAAGGCCCGGATATTGAAGTAATGATATTTGTTCTCTATCTTATACACATCTCA
>JAIDVZ010000137.1 GCA_029059365.1 Opitutales bacterium
CGACCAAAATAAGTCGTTTGATGACGTATACGAAGATGTTGTTAAGGAATATTTATCTATAGCGATTCGTAAGTTGGCTAACGAGAAAGCTGATTTATTTGTGTGTGAATTATACAATAAAGATATCAAATTAAATTCAGACGAATTTCAACATCTACTCGACAAATTTGAAGTATCAAAAGAAAAAGTTGCTGCCTATTCGCGCTTAAAACTGCCGGTCGTTCCCGGGGTATCTGAGTCTGCGCTTTTTGGAGTTTTTAACCTGGATGATTCGCGTTACTACTCTGATGCTTTTTCTACAGATTCTGGAGCAGCAGTGTTGTTGGTTGAAGGCAGAAAGAAGTCCCGGATATTATCCTTCGATGAAGCCAAATCGTATGTTAAAAATGATATTATAGAGAGCAAAAAGAGTGCGCATTTCAAGGATGTTGTAGATGATTTACGATCAGCGCTATCACAACTTTCATCTGAAAAACAGATGATCGGTAAGTTACGTGAGTACGATATCGAATGCAACAAGTATGAGAATATTTCTTTAAGCAAGGACCCAAATGCAATTTCTCCTGAATATTGGGAGGCACTGGGCGATATTCCGATTAATGGGAAAGTTGGTGTTGCGCGACGTGGGAAAGAAGATGTTTCATTTGTGATCATTTTAAACCGTAATACTCCAAAGATGAGTGACATGTTGGAGCGAAATGGAGATAAGTTCAAAAATCAGTTACTATTGAGCAACCGCAATTTTGAATTTGTTGAATATGCCAATTGGCTGGTTCAAAAAGAATTGTCCAAATTGAGATAACAGATTTTTACTTCTTTAACCTGATTTTTATCAATGATTAAATATGGCGTTTATACAGCATTGGTCACTCCATTTATCAATGGGGCGGTATCTTATGATTGTTTGAAAAAGTTGCTTGATTCGCAGATTTTAGGCGGTGTGAGTGGTGTGATGTTGTGTGTTACGACCAGCGAAGGTCCGACAATAAGCAGTGAGGAATATCAATCAATCATTAAATTTGTTATTGAATATGTTGCCGGAAAGATCGAGGTATGGGCCGGAGTTGGTTCAAATAATACCGAAACAGCTGTACATAAAACTATTTTAGCCGATAAATTAGGGGTTGATGGAATGTTGGCTGTTACTCCGTATTATAATAAGCCTACCCAGAATGGACTTATTGATTATTTTGGACAAATTGCATTGGCTACAAACAAGCCAGTCATGATGTATTCAGTACCATCGCGTTGTGGGGTAGAAATTTCCGTAGATACTGTTTCTGTGCTGCGTAATGATCACAGGAATATTTGTGCGCTAAAGGAAGCAACTGATAATTGTGCGCGTGTGGATGCGATTCGAGAGGTTGTTGATGATGAATTTTGTATTCTCAGTGGGAATGATTCGATGACCTTGCCGTTTATGTCAGTTGGTGCCCGGGGGGTGGTTAGCGTGATGTCAAATTTATATCCGAAGGAGATGGTAAAAATTGTTCAGCTCGCATATGATGGTAATTTTTACGAAGCTTTGAAGATCTATCGGAAAATCTATCCGGTAATGAATAAGTTATTCATTGAAGTTAACCCATTACCGATAAAATTTTTGCTCAAACGTGCTGGAATTATAAAGTCAGATGAAGCACGTTCACCGCTAGGAACATTGTCTGAAAAAAGTATCTTTTTACTGAAAGATCTACAAATTTAGCGGGTATTTATGCCTGATTAGGTGGGATGTTTTTGGTTTAGCGTTGTGGTTTTACTGGGGTACGTGCTGGGCGATCGATTTCAGACCTCATATTGTCTAACACCCCATTTAAAAATCGACTGGATTCATCAGATGCTAATTCTTTACCGAGCTCAATTGCTTCATTCATCGATACTACCGGTGGAATATCTTCGCGAAATAGCATTTCGTATGTCGCTATTCGTAAGATTGCGAGATCAACTTTTGCGATTCTCGAGATCTGCCAATTTTGGGTATGCTTTTGTATAAGTGCATCAATTACGTCCTGATTTTCTATTGCTCCGATACTGAGTTCAGATGCGAATCGGTAATACGATGGCGGTTCATCGCCGTAATTTTCTATGAGATCATTGATGTATTCCTTTAGCTGCTGTCGAATTATGCAGGGATTGAGATCCCAAGCGTACAAAATTTGCACGGCTAATCTTCTATTC
>JAIDVZ010000138.1 GCA_029059365.1 Opitutales bacterium
TTCGAACGCTTGAAGGGTAACACCCGACAGATTTACAGTCTGCATCCTTTAGCCACTTGGATATCCCACCAGCAACTGGAGCTGCACCCTAAATGTTTTTTCTATGTTGCCAAGACTTTTTTGTATTTTTTTATGCCGAAATCGCGCATCTTATTCGTAATACTTGCTGATTCTATTTGACTTTTGGACGCAATTACATTCAACCCGATCCTGTGCTTTCTCGAGAAATTTTTGAAAAATACGATATTTTGCTTGTTGATGTGTTTGGAGTGCTTTGGAATGGGGTTGATTGGATTGCGGGCGCACTCGACACCCTTGAGCATCTAGTCAAATTAGGAAAAACGGTTGTGATTCTATCAAACGCTAGTGTTTCGGCCAAACATATGCTTGATAAATATGCTTCGTCTGGTCCATCTTTGGGTAAACATTTTTCAGGATTTGTTACCTCCGGTGAGGTTTTAAATCATATTCTGAAAAACCATAAGCTGAGCTTTGAGAGTGTTCCGCACCCGAAAAAATATGCAATTTTGGGTACACATGTCGTACATAATTTTGAAAATACGTTGTATGAATATACAGATTCGTTAGATGAATCAGATTTTGTATATGTTTCAATTCCACAACTGGCTAATGATCAAAAGTCATTGTTGCCCAACGAGTTACAAAAAATGTTGTATAGATCCAATATGAGTTCATCAGACAAAATTGTATGGGATAGCTCGAGCTTGGATCCGTTTATCCCCCAGCTGAGAGAGATTTTTGAAAAAAAGAAGCCGTTACTAGTAGCGAACCCTGATAAGTATGCATCTGTTGGTGTTTTGAACCCAGAGAATGGTACCGAGTACATCAAACAACTCGTTGTTCGTCAGGGTAGTTTGGGAGAAGCGTACGTCAAAATGGGAGGTGAAGTACTTTTTATCGGGAAGCCATATCCTGAGGTGTATGAATTCGCCCTTCACTTCGCTGCCAAAAATGAACATGTTACGTTTTCAGACTTAAAAAATAAAAAGATCGCCATGATAGGTGATACGCTAGAAACGGACATTTTAGGTGCTCAAAATGCTAGTAAAAAATTTGGTTTAAATGTTGAGAGTATATTGACCGATACCGGAATTTCTTATCGTGAATTATCAGAAAAATCTGTCGAGGCACGTCGAGAAATTTACAAGCATCGGAGGATTATTCCGACCCATGAGGTGGGCAGTATAGCGCTTGATGATAAGGTGTTATTTTAAAAATTGTTGAAGCGATTGCATAAATTTTTGTGGGGAGCGGAAAAACGAATTGCCGGACACGATCGTATCTACGCCAATTTCTGCTAATTGAATAGCTAATTCATCCGTCACACCACCATCAACAGCAATTTGGTAGTTAAGCTCATTTTTTTGTCGATATTCAATAAGCTTTTTTATGGTGTTCATTGTATCGGGGATAAATTTTTGTCCGCTAAATCCTGGATGTACGCCCATAACTAATATATAGTCAACGAGTGATATCAGATTTGTCATGGGTACTGTTCCTGGGTTTATTGCGAGTGCACATGCGCAATGATGTGCTTTGATGTTGGACAAAATTTTGGCAATATTACCGCTTGATTCTTGATGAATCGCTATGCTATCGGCACCATATTCGATGAATTGTTCAACGAAGTATTCAGGGTGTTGAAGCATGAGGTGCACATCTAATTTGAGCGATGTATGTTGGTGAAGATCATGCACAAGTTGCGGCCCAAAACTGATGTTTTTTACAAATACCCCATCCATGATATCTACATGTAAGCGCTTAACATTGTAGTTTTCGGCGATGTGCACACCTTGTAAGAGGTTGCAATGATCGTATGACATTATGGATGGCACAACTGTAATCATTTTGGTGCCCACTACCACGGTTTGCAAACAACGTCGTATATTTTATCCGCGAGCTTATCCGATAATTGCGGCAAAGTCTTTGTCTTATTCCACAAATAATCCCCTTCTGCCTGACTTTCAATCGACGCAGAGACGATATGTTGTTTGAATAAATATTGACCCGTACGGTTATCAAATAAAGAGCACTCAGCTGTTATCTCAAGAGTAAAGGATTTTGCTCGCACCGTATCATCGGGTTTCGTCGTCGCTACCGATTGGCTGAAATCTTTGATTTTTACAGTTAAACAAGCATCGGCAGATTCATTGGAATTTAGCAATGTCAATTGCGGGTGCTTTGCTATTTTTTGGCGGATTTGTGAGCTCAGTGTGGCCCGAATATGGTGAACAAGCGCATCGTTTTTGACCGGCTCGATATATATTGTTGTAAATGGTATATCTGAACCTGTGCCCTTGCTATAGTGCATGCATCCACACAGTAAACATGCTGCAAAAACAAAGATGATAACAACGTTCGCTTTATTCATCATCTTCCGAGGCATTTTTTTCTTGAATAGAACCATCTTCATCCGGTTCATTGGAGTAAACAGGACTATGTCTTATGCTTGCTTTATCATCGGACTGCGATGAGGCCTCATCACCTAGTATTTCTTCAAGTTTTTTAGCATCATCTGAGGTGTTGATTTCGTCGGCACCCTGATTGATTTTGTTAAAATCAGTATTCACTTCACCCTGGTCGCTATTAGATAGAGATTGGACTGACTGATTTTTGTAATTAAGTACAGCTTCCGAGTTGTCTTCAAATTCTTCGTTCGCAACCTCGGCAAGTGTTGCGTCGGAGACCCACTGTTCATCACTTGGCCGTTTATATCGACCAAAGAAAAAATCAACAGGTGTACGCTTAGGATCATTTCCATCTAAAATATACTGGATTCTGTCCTGTGCTACCCGTGCAATTGCCGAGCCTGGATAACATGTTATCGCTTCCTTATACATGATTATTGCAGCTTTGGGATTATTGCGAGAGTTGAAGTAAAAATCTCCGACGGAAATTTTACTTTTAGCGAGTAAAGTTTTCATCGTATCTAGGTTAGCTTCAACTTCTGGGACTCTTTCGTCTGTTGGATAAAGGATCAAAAAATCTTCATAACAATGAACCGCTTCTTTGATCGCACCCTGGTCATGATTTACACTTTTTACGAGATCTGAGTAAATTTTAGCGATCCTCAAATATGCACCCGGGGTATATTCAGAATCTGGATAAGTATCGATCAATCGCTCAAGCGTATTAATGGCGTCAGCCGGTTTTTTATCACGCAGATAGAGCTCAGCAATATTTTTTAATGCCGAAGGAGCAAGATCATCGAACGGTGCAGAGCGTACAACATTTTCGTAATATTCAATAGCAGAATTTCTATCCTTAAACCCAGGGATGACACCAAAATAGTACGGACGCGCGCCACCTTTCACCATTGAAGCCAGGTTAAACTGCTCGTGTAATACCTTTCTAAATCCAGGGTATTGAGGGTATTTTTGAATTACCGTATCAAATGCCTTAAATGCGGCCTTATATTGGCGCTTTTGGACCCTAATTTTCCCGATTTGATAGTATGCTTCCGGTGCGAAGATCGAATTGCCATATTGCCGATGTACTTTCACGTATTTTGCAATCGCGGTTGAAAATTTGCCATCTTCTTGCGCAATTCTAGCTTCATTCATCAATTCGCGGGCTGTAAAATCTTCAGATTTTATTGTCAATCCGTCGCCCGGTTCGGTTCTCCAACCACTGTTTTGGTCCCATATTAGTTCAGCATGCAATGAACATGCAGCGCTGAAAATTGTTATTACTGAGAAAAATTTTCGCATAGTGCCCTCACAGTCACAATAACCTTATGATCGCTGCTCCCCAAGTCAAGCCCGCTCCGAACCCAGGGGTTAAAATAACATCCCCGTTTTTAATTGTTCCATTTCGGCGATTTTCATCGATAGCTAGTAAAATCGAAGAAGCCGAAGTATTACCAAATTTGTCCACTGTTATGCGCATTTTTTGGCGAGGAATTTCCAATTTTTCCGCAATAGCATCGATTATTCGAACATTCGCTTGATGGGGGACGACGTGGTCGATTTGATCGATCGATAGATTATTACGTGCCAAGATTAACGCGATAACATCGCTCATTTTTTGTATGGCTAACTTGAATACTTCGCGTCCTTCCATTTTCAAAAAATGTCTGCGTTTCTGTACAGTTGCTGCAGATGCAGGTTCCATTGAACCTCCGGCAGGTACATTCAGAATGGGAGCGTACTCGCCATCTGAACTGATAATTACGTCTATTATTCCAGATTGTGAATCTTCTGCTTTGCGCAATATCATTGCACCAGCGCCATCTCCAAACAACACACAGGTTGAACGATCTTCCCAATCAAGAATAGATGATAGTTTATCTCCACAGATCAATAAAACGGTACGATAGGATGGATTGACCATCATCGAACGCGCGATATCTAACCCGTACTGAAAGCCCGAGCACGCTGCCCCAAAATCAAAAGCTGGGATATCGCGTAAACCCAATTTATGTTGTACAATTACTGCGGTCGATGGAGTTAGCATATCCGGTGACGAAGTGCCAACAATGATTAGATCGATCTCGTTTTTGTCGATGTTAGCATCCTTGATCGCTCGTTCAGCTGCTTTTACGCATAAATCAGAGGTTGATTCATCAGGCCGTGCGATATGTCGCTCACGGATCCCAGAACGTGTGACGATCCATTCATCAGAGGTATCGACCATTTTACTGAGATCATCGTTGGTTAAGATGCGATCGGGGACATATGTTCCGACCCCTTTAATGGATATGTTAGTCATTCCGTTTGTGCCTGATTGATTGTTATATTTATGCGTTCAATTAGGCTGGATAGTGCACCATCCTTAGATGCATGTGCAGATTTTATGGCCAGCTCAAGTGCGCTTGAAATTCCGTCTGCTGTGCTTGACCCGTGAGACTTTATGACAACACCATTCAGCCCTAGAAATGGTGCTCCACTGAATCGATCAGGGTTTAACTGGCGTTTAATATCCCGAAATGCACCTTGTGCGAGAATAGCTCCAAGTATCCGTAATGGATTTTTCATGATCTGGCGTTTAATATAATGCTTAACTGTCTTAGCCATCGATTCTATGCTTTTTAGCAAAATATTCCCGACAAAACCATCGCACACGACAACATCGATATTTTCTTCAAACAGCTGAAATCCCTCAATCGGGCCGAGATAATTGATGTCACCCTGGCACAACTTCAACAACCTATGAGCTTCGCAGGTTAAGTCGCTGCCCTTCCCCTCTTCGGTCCCAATGCTTAGCAATCCAACACGCGGGTACTTTACCCCCATCACTGTTGTATAATAATGAGCCCCTAAAATCGCATTATGTACGAGATTTATTGCGGTTGATGATGGATTTGCTCCGACATCAATGAGTGCGAATTGGTGATTTGGAGATGGGATCATCGTACACAATGCAGGTCTGTCGATCCCTGGCATGGTGCGCAATTTGAGGGTCCCGCCGGCCATCAAACACCCGGTATTTCCGCAACTAAGCATACCATCGGCTTGTCCATCTTTTACGAGCTCGATTGCGCGAAACATAGATGAATTTTTTTTATTTTTCAGCGCAAACATCGGCTTATCTGTCATCGAGATTTCTTGATCAGCATGTACGATTTCAACATCGCATAGCCATTTATCGGCTTTTTGCTTAGAAATAGCACTTTGTATCTGGTCTCTATCGCCTACCAGTTTAACCTGATGAGCGGCACACGATGCGCGCTTCATCGCTTGTACAATACCAGCAATGAATGCCACAGTCCCATTATCAGCTCCCATGACATCCACAGCAATTGTGACGTCGGAGCTGTTATTCATAACGATAGTATCGGTTAATCATCAATTTCGATTACCTGTCGGCCACGATACATTCCGGTCTCCGGATTAACATAATGTGGCTTAAATAATGTTCCAGTTGCCTGGTCGCGTGAAAGCTGAAAGGCCTCAAATTGGTTAGCCCCACGGCGCTTCCGGCTTCTCTGTTTAGATTGTTTACGTTTTGGTTGTCCCATTTTTCAAATTTTTTAAAGGTTAAAACAGATCATCAACCGATGATCTGTACAGATAAATTTACATGCTCCGATATATAACTCATGATTTTTGGGTTAATCCATGCTTAAAGCCCCAATCGTTATTCATGATACGCTACTTATTTTCATCTCGAAGACGAAGAAAATTCGCAAATCGTGCGATCTTTTCCTTTCTGCGGCGCTTCATGCATGGCTTCTCGAAATACCGTTTTTCTCGGATATCACGCAACGTACCTTCGCGATCCAATCGCTTTTTCAAACGTCGTAGCGCTTTATCAACGGTCTCATTTTTTCGTACTGGTATGGTTATCGGCATGTTCATCACCCCCTTCATTTTATATGGTGGGAAATACTGGACTCGAACCAGTGACCCCCAGCGTGTCATGCTGATGCTCTAACCAGCTGAGCTAATTCCCCACAATAAAAACGCCCTTAAACAAACTATAAAATCTTGGAATGCAAGTTTTTTTAACAAAAAACAAAACATTGCTATTCACTGTGCAACACAGATGCTGTGAATATCAATTTTCAATAATTTTGAGTATATTCGGTATAAGATAGCCGAATTTTTTTGCATTGTCAATCGATGGGCTGTGCACTAGAGCTGGCACTGGTTATGAAGTTTACGTACAATATCGCGCTTGTTGGTCGACCGAATGTTGGTAAGAGCAGGTTATTTAATCGCATGATCAAAAAGCGATTATCGATCGTTCATGACCAAGCTGGAGTTACTCGTGATGTTATTATGCATGAATTATCTCCAAACGTGATCTTAATGGATACTGGTGGTATTGGTTTAGTTGATAAATCGGAATACTCTGATCTTACGACTGCAGTTGAGGAGCAAGCATTTTTTGCAATTTCTGCGGCAGATATGATACTTTTCGTGGTCGATGCACAATTTGGAATTGCCCCACTTGATTATGATATCGCGAAGCTACTCAGAAAATCGGGCAAGCCTGTTATTGTAATTGCTAATAAGATTGATTGTGCGCAATCCGATGCGGCTATTTTTCAAGAATTTGGGTTTGACGTGCTGGCGGTATCTGCTGAACATGGCCAAGGAGAGCCGGAGTTGCGTCAAATAATCGCTGAACGTACGAAGGAATATGTCAAAGAAAATGGTGAGGTGCCAGATGCTGGTGAAAATTTACCCATAAAGGTTTGTTTTGTTGGTCGACCGAATGTTGGGAAATCATCGACTATAAATGCACTTCTGGACCAAAAACGGTTGATAGTTAGCAATATCCCGGGTACCACGCGTGAATCTGTTAAAATGCACCTATCTGACAAGTCAGGTGAATATGAACTTATTGATACGGCCGGCATGCGCATGCATAACCGTGTAAATACCTCATTAGATTATTTCTCTTCTCTGAGAACGAAGAACAGTATTCAGGAATCTGATATTGTGTTTATGATTCTTGATGCTGAAGAAGGGGTGACTTCTCTCGATAAAAAAATCGCCAATCTTGTGATTGAGGCTGGTAGGGGGTTGATAGTGGTTGTAAACAAGTGGGATATCGCACGTGAGCGGTTCAATACTGATGGCATACCAGGGTACTCATCTCTACAAGATTTTCAGGAAAAGTTCGCTCAAGCAGTGAATGATCAGCTTATTTCTGTTCCGGAGATACATGTGCTGTTTATATCTGCGGAGAAGAAGTATAATATAGACACTTTGTTACCGGAGGCACGTACCCTATACAAAAAGATGCAAAAACATATCGGGACTGGTGAACTGAATCATGTCATTCAACGTGCATTTGAGGCACATACCCCATCAACTGTCAGCGGTAAACATTTTAAGATCTATTATGCTGTGCAAACAGCAAATTGTCCATTCACTTTCAAAATATTCTGTAATCGAAAAGCACTGTTAAGCCAAACATATAAAAAATATCTGCTCAATTGTTTACGAAAAGCATTTGATTTTGCAGGTTGTGCGATAAAAATAGAATGGGTCGAAAAAGAACGTAGATTTAAACCAAAGTAGCAGAATTTTTAGTTCTTGCGTTTTTATGATTCTTGGTTTGTTTATGGGCATTTTTGCCGTGGGGAATTAGCTCAGTTGGTTAGAGCATCAGTATCACACACTGGGGGTCGCTGGTTCGAATCCAGCATTTCCCACCAATTTTTAAAAATGTTAGCCCATGCTTGAGCTGAAAAATTTATCCTTATCGGTTGGGTCGCGTGTACTTGTGTCAGGTACATCTGTGACTATATTTGCGGGTGATAAGGTTGGAATTGTCGGGCACAACGGTTGTGGGAAAACGACCCTATTACGGGCGATCACTGGTAATTTTGAACCAGATGCTGGTGAGATCTTAGTAAAGAAGGGGATGAGGATCGTATGTGTCGAGCAAGAAATTGTAGATAAAAGCATGAAGCTGGTCGATTTTGTCCTTTCCGCTGACAAAAAACTCATGGAGTTGCGAAAAAAGTTGGACAACTCAGAGGAGGATATTGCTGATATTTATGAGCAACTAAATGCGATTGATGGTAATTCAGCAGATTCACGAGCAGCTGCTATTCTTGCTGGCTTGGGATTCAAGAATGATGATTTAGAAAAAGCGTTATCTGTATTTTCTGGTGGTTGGCAGGTACGAGCCGCCCTGGCTGCGGCGTTGTTTGCCCCATCTGATATGCTGATCCTTGATGAGCCGACCAACCATCTCGATCTTGAATCTGTCATTTGGCTAGAATCCTTTTTGCGCACGAGTGAAAAGGCTCTACTCTTAGTTTCACATGAAAAGGCATTCCTAGATGGAGTTTGTAACAAAATTTTAAATATCGATGCATCACAAGCTAAGTTGTATTCCGGGAATTATTCAACCTTTCTACGCACGAAGTTTGATCAACAACAAGCATTGTTGAAAATGGCGGAATCACAGCAGAAAAAACGTGAACATATTCAGGAATTTGTAGATCGATTCAGGTATAAAGCAACTAAAGCTCGTCAGGTACAAAGCAGGATAAAGCAACTCAATAAGTTGGAGGTCATCGAGCCACCGGTAGATAATTACGACGTATGTTTTAAATTCCCTGAACCATTCCCGGAGGTTGATCGTCGGTTAGTCACGCTTGAACATGTCGATGCCGGATATAATGAACATGTAGTTTTACGGGATGTTTGTTTAAATATCGATTTTGGGGAACATCTTGCATTTTTAGGAGCAAATGGGAATGGTAAATCGACCCTTGCGAAAATAATTGCTGAGCGTTTATCGCCATTTTCAGGTGAAATAAAACGTGCACGTAATTTGAAGGTTGCCTATTTTTCACAGCAACAAACGGATGAGCTTGATCTTAACTGTACCGCTGTAGAAATGTTTCGTGTGCATCAGCCTAAAATGTCTGACGAAAAGATTCGTACTATTTTAGCAGGGTTTGGACTTATCCAAGCACGTGCGTTAACAAAAATTGAGCGATTATCTGGAGGAGAAAAAACTAGACTATTGCTCGCGATTATCGCTTCTCAGTGCCCACATATACTCATCCTCGACGAGCCGACAAATCATTTAGATATCGAGGCACGTGAAGCGTTAGTAGCAGCTTTACAAGAATATAAGGGAGCTGTTATTTGGATCAGCCATGATTTTCACACGTTAGAGGCAAGTTGTAAGAAATTTTATATCGTTCATGATGCTACTTGTGAGCGATTTACTGGAAGTTTGGAGGATTATAAATCATTATTACTTTCACGTCAAAATATAGCTTCAAAAAGCGCTTCCATTACACCTAAATCCCACAAAAAACCGGATAAGAAGACGCTACGTAAAATTTCTCTGCTAGAGACAGAGATACAGACGTTATCAGAAAAACGATCATCGCTCGAATATGAGCTGAACAGTAACTATTCTACGTCTGTGTATGAACAATATTCTGAGGTGTCTAAGCAATTAAAGCAGCTCGAAGATGAGTGGGTATCGCTGATGAGTGCGGTCGAGAATAATGATTGAGTATGAGAAAATTTTACCAAAGCTACCTCGTTCATATTGGGCTAGTCTTGCTTAAAAAGCTTGAAATTTTGCGGATAATTGATTGAATTGTCCCATGAACAAGAGAGAAAAAATCGTTTTTTGTGACGTGGATGATGACACAAGGGCTTTCTTAAATACCAGCCAATTATTGAAACAATACGAAGTAGTAATGCTTGAGGATTGTTTAGATAAAACTCCGGCAAACATCATTGAAAAAAATACAGATGCGGTTGTTATCTCAACTTTTGTTTATTCCAAACTGAGTGGAGATTTATTAAAGAAATTTCCACATTTGCGTATGATTTCCACCAGATCAACTGGATATAATAACGTCGATTTAGAGTACTGCAAAGCACACAATATCTCAGTCGTAAACGTCGTAGGATATGGCGAAATTACGGTCGCAGAGTACGCACTTGGTATGCTGCTTGATCTTACACGTAAGATCTCGTTTTCTAACAAAAAGTTGCGAGAAGGACACGTTGATGTTAACGGTGACATTGGCATAGATTTATCAGGTAAAACCATAGGGGTTATCGGTACAGGCGCAATTGGTAGACATTTTGTAAAAATTTGCTACGCGCTTGGCTGTACAATTCTGACATATGATCCGTTTCAAAACCAGGCCCTAATTGATAGCGGGATGTGCAGATATACCAGTTTAGATGAGATTTTCCAAAAATCTGATGTAATTAGCTTACATTGCCCCTCTACTGAGGAAAATTATCACATGATCAATGAAGCTTCTATCAAGAAAATGAAGCACGGAGTATTTATAGTCAATACTGCGCGTGGTGAATTGATCGATGCCCTTCCGCTGTATGATGCCATTATTTCTGGGAAAATAGCTGGTGCGGCGCTCGATGTATTAGATCACGAAAATGCGATTATAAAACATGATATTGAAAGTGTAAAACACGCTGGGGCCGAATCTGCACTGTATTCACTAATAAATGAGAAATTATTGCAACTACCAAATGTTATAATTACACCGCACATTGCGTTTAATTCCTCAGATGCGATTAGACGAATCCTAGAAACTTCAGTTAAAAATATCCACGCATTTTTATGTGGGGAGCAGGTGAAATCCGTTTGGTGATGATCGGGTGGCAATTTGTCTGAAGTGCATATTTTATGGATACGAATATTCAATTTTTGATTGCAAAATACGTGCTTTAAGGTACTCTAGATGAGTTTCATAAAAATAAGGGAAAACATGAGCAACGATGGGAATATACAAAGCAATAAAGCACCGGATCCAGCAAATGTGCAAAATATACAAAGAAACCCTGTCGCTTCATTTTTTGGCAATAGTATAAGACCAGCCAATAACGCGCGTCAATTCGCTAGATACACGCCGGGTGCAGCACTTCAAGATAACAGTCAAGCTGCTGCTACACATCCGGATCAAAGACCAGGATTTGTTGGCGCAGACTCGGCACATAGATCATCTGGCCCAAAACCGATCGCTGAGGTGCCTTCGAACCAAATTACGGATGATCAGAGGGATTTTTTAGAAAGTGTTTCAAACGAGGTTTTAGATCATGGTAAGCCTGATGTGCAGAAGAGTGGCAGATTTCATATTCAGCGTGTGCCTCGAAATCGGAATAACCATCAACAGAACGATGGAGCTAAAGGTCCCAAAAATAATAAGTAAAAATTGTTAATAAAAAGTTAGGTTTTTTGTCGAGTACTCCGG
>JAIDVZ010000139.1 GCA_029059365.1 Opitutales bacterium
TTTTATAAAAAAATATGGAATAAAAGAAGAATCGCTTGAAAAAAAAATCGATGATTTTTCGAGTTTTAATGATTTTTTTACCAGAAAACTGAAACCAAGTGCTCGTCCAATTTCTCCACGTTCAAACAGCATAATTGCTCCATCTGATGGCAGGGTGTTGGTATATAATTCCATATCTGATACTACTCCGTTCTTCGTAAAAGGAGAAAAGTTAAGCATATCCAAATTGACCAGAAATCCAAAGTTTGTGAAAATTTTCAAGAACGCTGGATTGGCGATAATCCGTTTAGCTCCGATAGATTGCCATCGTTTTTGCTTCCCAATTGATTGTGAACCACAGATGACATACCTGATTAATGGATCCTATCTTTCGGTTAACCCAATCGCGATGAAAGGAAGTCTTAAAACTTTTTTAGAAAATAAACGGATGTCCACTCTCCTCTGCACCAAGACATGTGGAAATATATTAATGGTCGAGATTGGTGGCACGTGTGTCGGATCAATAAAACAAACATTTTCACCATTTAAGAAGGCACTCAAAGGACAGGAAAAGGGATATTTCGAATTTGGTGGCTCAACCGTCCTGTTATTGTTCGAACATGAGAAAGTAAAATTTGCTGATGATATCCTAGAAAATACGATGAACGGCATAGAAACGTATGTTTTAATGGGAGATTCTATCGCTACCGTAGCACAAAATGAGTGAACCAAATCAATCCATCGTAGAATTTGTCGATAACGTATTGTGTAACGCGATATGCATAAATGCATCCGATATTCATTTTGAGGTTTTCGAATCAGATTTTTTAATACGCTATCGGGTAAACGGGATTTTACAGGACCATTCAAATGTTGACCATGAAATCGGACAGCCAGTAATTACTCGAATAAAGGTTTTGGCTGGCTTAGATATCGCCGAATCTCGGCAACCACAAGATGGAAATATTTGCCAAACGATCGGAGACTCTACGGTTGAATTTCGCGTATCTACCCTACCCACACAATTCGGCGAAAGTGTAGTTTTACGTGTTCTCCAAAACAATCAAAATATCCCAGATATCCATACACTCGCATCGATAGATAAGAATTTCTCTGAAAATTTACCTAACATTTTACATCGCAGCGGCATGACAATTTTGACCGGGCCAACGGGTTGTGGGAAAACTACCACTATCTACAGCATATTAAATGCACTTAACACAGATGAAGTAAAAATTTTAACTTGTGAAGACCCAGTAGAATACATCGTTGATGAAATATCCCAAAGCAACATCAATGATGATATTGGATTTTCATTTTCAAGGGTATTGAGATCATTTCTACGACATGACCCAGATATCATACTCGTCGGTGAAATTCGTGATCATGAGACAGCCGAATTAGCGATCCGAGCGGCTTTAACCGGACATACGGTATTCTCGACATTGCATGCAAACGATACAGTCAATGCCATTCCTCGTTTGCTTGACCTTGGTGTGCAGGAAAACATGCTAGCAGAGGCAGTAAATTCCATAATCGCCCAACGTTTGGTACCAATTTACGAAGAAGGTCGTGTAGCTGGAAGAAAAGCAATTTTTGAAACTTTGATATTTTCGGACGATATAAAAACAGCTATAAAAGCTAAAAAATCTACCCAAGAAATCCGTGAAATTGCTCTAGCTGAAGGGATGATTCCATTGGCTAAATA
>JAIDVZ010000014.1 GCA_029059365.1 Opitutales bacterium
TCATCTCATAGTTCATCGAAAAGCCAATCACCTACATTCAAATCTTGGTGGCCGTTTACGTCTAGTAAAAATGAAGAGTTGGAACGTACAAATTCAAATAAGCAGCCAAAGAAACGAAGTGCTAATTCATCCCGTAGTTCATCAGTAACACCTAGCCCTTATCCTTCAAGAGAAGGTACGCCTGCGCCGCAAGAGCAGGTTGCGCTTGATAAGAGGAAGGCTCAAAATAATATTAAATGGTACCATATTAAATGGTGCCGAAATCTCAGCAAACAGGAAATTATGGAGATTGTCGTGACAGTTGTATTAATCTTTTTGCTTTATAAGTACTTCGGCCAGAATTCAAACAACGTTATTAACAATGGTGCCAAAAATATAACTTCGACGCCAACACCAACGCCGGCCCCAACAGTGTTTAGAAATGTGAAAGAAGTACCGAGACTGTTTGGAAAAATTTTTGGAACAGCAACCCCGACACCAGCTCCGACAGCTAGCGTTAATCCATGCGCTGGATTATGGGGGGATGCTCTCGATGCTTGCAATGCTGAAAATGGACTTTAGTAAAAATTTTTTAATTTACTGAAATTTTTGGGGAAGGTCTTTTCGAAGATCTGCTTTTCAAAAGAGGTGCGAACATAATTTGCATCTCTTTTATTTTTGGTAACTTTTAACCCAATTTTATAATGCGGTGGATAGGGTCTTTGATTTTTTATTTTTTACAAAATAAAACTTTTTTTTGAAAAACGCTGGCCTTTAGGGTAGTCTACATGTCCCCTAACTAAAGGCAAAATATGAGTGACTCAAATGATAATGCCGTATGGCAGTCTAACCGTGCTTCTGATATATTTTTTAGAGGACCTGTAGGTGATGAAAACAATAATGATAGCAGCGATGGCATCGTGGTAGTTGAAGACTTTCCGGAAGAACGATTCGTCGTTGGTGATACCGATCTTAATTCAGAGATGATCGATATTGGCACTCAAACACTAGATTTACCAAATGAGGTGGTATCTTTAGACTGTAGAATTGCCGAGAATGGTGCCAGGCCGGTAAATTTTCGTGTGAAAATATTTCTTTCGCTAACAACGCTTACTTTACTAACAGCGATTGTTATTGTTTTTTTCAATAAAACTCGAATTCAGAAAAATTTGCAAATATCGACATCGGCGCCGGCTTCATCGGTGTTTGAACAGGTAGGAAAGTTTGTGAAGGAGATTTTGGGAAAAGTTATTGAAACAGCAACCCCAACGCCTACACCTGGTCCATGCGACAGATTGTTTGGGGATGCTCTCGATGCTTGCAATGCTGAAAATGGACTTTAGTAAAAATTTTTTAATTTACTGAAATTTTTGGGGAA
>JAIDVZ010000140.1 GCA_029059365.1 Opitutales bacterium
GCGATGATTTTTGGTCGTATATCGCCCTGAATAAACTCAGGCCAAGCTTTCTTTTTTAATAAAATGTTAGCTATGCCCAATCTTTTGATTTTCAAAAAATATTTTCCTACTAAGTAGGTTAGCGATGCACTTTTATACAGTATCGCCCCGGGGATACCTGCGAGACAACATTTTAACGACATCGTTCCCGAGCTCATTAACGTGGCACAGGCTTCCACTTTCCGAGAGTCTGGTATAAAACTAACTTTCCCTTTAAGATCAGAGAAACGTTTGTTTAAAATGCGTCGCATTAGGTGTAGCGCTTGGTCACTAGCATACATTACTGTGGCCATTTTCGTTTGTTCAGATTTTGAGAATTCGCGAAAACATTTTAACATCGCAGGGAAAATTTTCCTAATCGCAGGTATTCTACTACCAGGAAGTAGTAATACTGGCGCTGTAGTCGAGTATGCTACATAATTTTCTATTTCTTCTCTCTTAAACGGATGGCCGACAAATTCCACATCCAGAGATGTATCGTTATAACATCCCTTCTCAAATTCAAAAATGGTCCCCAGACTATCGACGTATTTTTCCAATAAAAATCGGCGCCTTTTTTTCCATGCCCATATTTGGGGAGAAGTGTAGTATACTACCCTGATAGATCCACCAGACTTTTGTGAAAGTTTTTTTCTAAACAAAGCTTCAGCGATCCTGAGGTTCAAGCCAGGGTAGTCGACCAGGCATACTGTGCGAGGCTTGTTTCGCTTTATCCAGGCCAATATCCTATTCAGAAGTTTTTTGAAAAAAAAATACTTTGCAATTACCTCGCTTAGTCCCACAACTGAAAATTTCGTCATATCGAACAACAATCGCGCACCCGCTTCTGATAAACACTTTCCTCCAAAAGCATAAATCACCAGCTCCAGATGAGCTTCTTTCAGCTCTTTTATATATTGAGCAATGTTTTGGTCACCTGAATGTTCACCCGCAATGACCAGTAAATCCGGTCTTTTCTTTTTCGAAGATTGAATTTTTGTTGTGCCCACGACGGACGTTTAGACTTAAAATTTTACCTTTATTGTCAAGGCAGGAACATTCTGTTTAGGCAACATCGTGTAATTTTTTACGATGATATCATCAAATAACTTATTGACTTTGCTTGAGACTTAAATTGAAAGGAAATTGCTTGTAGTTTGTGGGGCCGTAGCTTAGTTGGTAGAGCGTATCGTTCGCAATGATAAGGTCGTCGGTTCGATCCCGATCGGCTCCACCAAGCGATTTTAGAAAAAGATAGGCCACGCGCGTTTGATGTGCGTGTGGCCTATCTTTATGAAAAGGTGATCACATCAGGGTGGCTCAAAAATTTCGAATGTGGTTATTTGCGATCACGGTAAAGTGCGCAAAAACATGTGAGCCGATCGCCTGTGATACCTATCTTTATTTTGTTTTTGCCAAAATATTAATCAAAATCAGAACTGAAAGGTAAATGATTGTCTTCATCAGTATCTCTTGTCTCAAGGGTGATATAAGGGCTCGACATTCCAGTGCCGGCTATCGATAAAACTTCCGAAAGGAGTACGCGATTGTTATCATCATCGTCCAGGTTGTCTTTTACTCTGAAAATTCCAGCTCGTAGTTCCCTATTTTCTTGGCTCAGGTTTCTATTTTCTTCTCTTAAATTTCCATTCTGTTGATGAAGGTCTGTATTTAAGTTGCTGAGAATCGCAATAACCGTTTGGAGGTTTTGGATTTTTATATTGAGATTCAAATTTCCAGCTCGTAGTTTCCTATTTTCTTGGTTCAGGTTTTCATTTTCTTCTCTTAAATTTTCATTCTGTAGATCAAGGTCTGTATCTGAGCTGTAGAGAGTCGCAATTTCTGTGTGGAGATTACACACGTTTCTTTGGAGATTCAAAATTCCGGCTCGTAGTTCCCTATTTTCTTGGCTCAGGTTTCTATTTTCTTCTCTTAAATTTCCATTCTGTCGATTAAGGTCTGTATTTGAGCTGTAGAGATCCACAATTTCTTCGCCGAGATCATCTATGTCTGTTTGGATATCCAAAATTCTAGCTCGTAGTTCCCTATTTTCTTGGCTCAGGTTTCTGTTATCGTGCACCAGGTCACTAATTTTTTCTTCCAGATTTTCACCTGGGTGTAAACCCAAAATTCTTTTTACTTCCATAATTTCATTTAAATCGGCCATGAATGACGCGACTTTTCTTTGCAACTCTTGTTTTTCATCATGTAAAATTCTTACTCTTAATGACAATTCGTTCAAGTTTTCAGATTCTGAATCAGAGTTCGCCTGCTCGCCTCTTTCCAAAGAGAGATTTTTTTGATTAGAATCCTGTTTTGCTTTTTTAAAGGCTTTTTTCATTTTTAGTTCCATTCGAATTCGTCTATGAGCCTCTCTCATCTTTTCAATTTGATAGTCATGACATTGTTTATAATGACGTTCACAAAAGCATTCTCTATTTTTCAATGAATTTTCAGAAGCTTTGGATTCGGAAACCGTTGATAGCTCAGATATGGCGTTTTTAACGTTTTCTAGTCCTTGAAATAAATACGGACCTACAGCATCGGCCATATGCCTAATAATTTTTTTCATTTTTTCTCCCTGTTTAGTTGTGTAACATTATCT
>JAIDVZ010000141.1 GCA_029059365.1 Opitutales bacterium
ATATAACGCCTTGGAAAATTAATTTGGGATAGTCTGAGCGAGGTTTGCTCGTCTATCTGTTTTGTTAAAAAAGAGGTTAATAATTATTATGCCTGAATTTAAGGAAGAGGTTGGTCAGTCTAATGATCTCAGCGTTGAAAATACAAACGTTGGGGGTGAGGGTAAAACCGGTAAAAGCAGCCGTGCACGGTACGCTTTGAAGCGTGGCCGGATACCGACACAAAAGAAAAATGTCGCTGCTACATCTGCAGCTGGTGTTGGTGAAATTGATGCCAGTGCTGTCCAGAGCGATGCTATTGGTGTCGGATGTGGAGGCAAGGGGCATTGTTCGAAAAAATCAACAAAGGTGGTTGAAAAGAACAGTAAGTCCAAGAAGCCGATGTGTGGATGCAAGGCCCAAGGATCCAGCGCGCAAAAGAAAGAGGGAGAACCGAAAGCTTGTTGCAAATGTAAGATATTCGGTGGGCTTTTCAAAAAAGTTTTCCGCTTTTTTGGTTTGTGCAAAAAGACGAAGCAACCAGAAAAACAAGTACGTTCGTACAGACATCGCAGCCGCAATCAACGCAGGCGTCGCCCACAGACTGGTTCTCATTAATCTCGTAGGTCGGTATTATGGATTACGTTCGTATTCGTGGTGGACGGGCGTTATGCGGGGAAATCAGTGTTAGTGGGTCTAAGAATGCGTGTTTACCGATCTTAGCGGCATGTTTGCTGACCAAGGATGAATGTGTAATCGAAAATGTTCCACATTTGAGCGATACACGCTTGATGCTAAAAATCTTGCAGCTTGTTGGGGCTCACGTGCAATATCAATCAAAGCACACGGTTAGTATACGTGCTGAATCTGTGGATCCACACGCGCCATATGAATTGGTCAAACAAATGCGGGCATCAGTCTGTCTGATGGGAGCATTCCTTGGGCGTACACAGACATCAGATGTTTCTATCCCCGGGGGATGTGTTATTGGTCAGCGCCCGATTGATTTGCATATCAAGGGATTCAATAAACTTGGATGTAAAATCGAAATCAAGAATGGAAATTTATGCATCGATGGGCGCGACATGCATGGCGAGCGTATTTTCCTCGGTGGTAGAAATGGTAGCACCGTGACAGGGACCGCCAATATTTTAATGGCTGCTTTGGGTGCGAAAGGAACGACGACCATCGAATGTGCTGCGTATGAGCCAGAAATTATCGATCTTTGCCATTTTTTGCAAAAATTAGGTGCTGTAATTACCGGGGTAGGCACAAGTACTTTGACCATTGAGGGTGGACATGAGCTGCACGGTTGTCGATATCGTATAATTGGCGATAGAATGGAAGCTGGTACATTTATTTGTGCCGGTTTAATGACGCGTGGTAAATTGAAGATTTTGAACAACACTCCAAATATCAACAGTGTAGTATATGACAAATTGAACGATATTGGAGCGAATGTTTACGAGGATGCTGATGGTACGATTTTCGTGGATGGCTCGAACTGTGAATTGCGATCATCTGAGGTTGTTACTATGCCATATCCTGGATTTCCAACAGATTTACAGGCACAGTTTTGTGCACTTTTAACACAGGCAAATGGGATTTCGATTGTGACAGAAAGAGTGTATCCCAGCCGTTTTATGCATGTTCCGGAACTAAATCGTATGGGTGCCGGAATCATGATCGAAGGTGAGCATGCTATCATACACGGCGTGACGAGCCAGCGCTTGATTGGGGCGCAATTGATGGCTTCGGATTTGCGCGCGAGCGCGGCATTATTTCTTGCCGGGTTGTGTGCCGAGGGTGAAACAATCGTCAGTCGCGTCTATCATTTAGATCGTGGATACGAGCGATTTGACGAAAAATTACGCTCTCTTGGAGCGGACATAACACGAGAAAGTGCATAAGCTGAGTAAATTTTATTTCCGCAAAAAAACAAAATACGATTTTAGG
>JAIDVZ010000142.1 GCA_029059365.1 Opitutales bacterium
ATGCAAATAGATGGTGTTATATCAGAGCTTGGGGAGATGGTTGGCATTGAGTCTTTGACGATCAATGAACATGGTGTTATCCATTTGACCATCGACAAGATTGGGGACTTATTTATCGACGATAAAGTCATAGATGGATACCATTTCATATTTGTATACCTTTTAAGAGTGTACGAATTTGTCAGCACTCGTTTGTATGAGCAAGCATTGTTGTTATGTGACTTTAGACACAAATATCCATTGGTTATTAACCCGGTTTTACGGAATGATCAAGCATTGGGATTTGCTGTTAAGCATAGCAGCGAGAATTTTAATATCCAAATTTTAAGACAGTCAATAGAAGTATTGAAAGATTTGCAAGATAGATTAGAAAGTACAGGTGTATAAAGCTATGACGTTAGAAGATGGTGACAGTAAAGCACGTAATAAAAGGTTAGATAAACAATATTCTCTTGATTATGGGCTGGTCGATATCTCGACCGTTGGGCAAGAGGATAAAAAGATGTCGTTGCCAAATTCGGTAGAATTTGATCCCGGTGAGGGAAAAATCGAGGAAAAGCTCAAAAAGGTCCTTCAGGTGAAGACACTGAGGAATATGATGATAAAGCTAATGTGTCCCAAAATAACGGATAGGAGCATTATTACTCCACATCATTTCCGTATGAAAATTGTACAAGTTGCGGAATTATTTAAGGCGGATGAAAATGATATCAATTACGAGCTATATTCAGAGATTCGGGATTTGTTGATGTCTGAAGAAGAGAAATGTGAATTGCTTGATCAATACAGACATATGCTACTAATGGGATAATTTGTGTTGCGTTCTGGTGCTTATATGTTTACTCTCGAGGAGATTTTCGGTGGATAATAGTCAGAAAGAGTTTTTATTAATTTTGGCGTACTTATATACTCGATATTGTAAGTACGACGAAGCTTTGGTTCTTTACCGAGGATTACATGAGTTCTTTGAGGACGATATAGAGATAACGCTTGATATGATCTTTTCGTTATACGTGACTGGTCGCGCTAGTGAAGCGATCAGGTATGTTGAGAAAATTGATGGAATGGAGTTATCACATAACCAAGAAAAGTTGTTTTTTTTATTAAAAAGTCATGTTTTATGGGCGCTTGGATATGATCGTGAATCACGCGAATCTTTGATTCATTATCTCGGTTTAGAGGAACAAGATATGCGTGTTCGGGAGGTAGCAGCAAATAATAACCTATCTCTAATACACATCGCGGAGCG
>JAIDVZ010000143.1 GCA_029059365.1 Opitutales bacterium
ACATAAATTAGATTAATAAATAAAATTTTCGTGGCCGCTATAAGCGGCCATTTTCATACCTTCCTTTCACAAGCAAAACGATAAACATCCGCGTATTTTCTACCAAATTGCGCTAATGAGAAATCTTTTTTCATCGCTTGTTTCTGCATTGCACGGAAATCATCTTTACGATCGTAGTATGTTGAACATGCCCAACATACAGTATTATATAACGCACCGTGGGTAAAATCCTCAAAAACAAACCCAGTCCCTGTGCGAGATCGTTCATTATAATTCTCCACGGTATCTCGTAGTCCCCCAACCGCATGGACTATTGGCAAAGTGCCGTACAACATAGAATACATCTGATTCATGCCACATGGCTCATATCTACTAGGCATCAAAAAACAATCTGCACCTGCTTCGATAACGTGTACTAAAGTTTCATCGTATCCGATTTTAACGCTTATTCGGCCACTATATCGATGCATGATATCGGTAAAACGATATTCCAGTGTACTGTCTCCAGAACCTAATATCACAAATTGCACATGTAGATGATTCTCCCACTCAGGGAGTAAATCACACACAAAATCAAGCCCCTTTTGCTCGACGAAGCGCGCAACGACACCAATTGTAAAGACGGATTTATCTACCTCCAATCCAAACTTTTTTTGCAAATCCAATTTACAAGCGTCTTTATTATGCAAAGAATGATAAGAAAAATTTTTAGCAATTAAACGATCAGATTTCGGCGACCAGATGTTGGTATCAACCGCATTACAAATCCCAATCAGATCAGCAGAACGATAACGTAGGACGTCATCTAATCCCCACCCTCCTGCCAAAGTTTGAATTTCACTCGCATAGCTTGGACTAACTGTCGTGATTTTGTCAGCATATTGCAGTGCGCCCTTCATCATATTAACTCCACCGCAAGCCTCCAATGCAAACGGGTTGAACAAATGTGTTGGTAAACCAACAAACCGTAATAAATCGTATGGCCCATACCCATGATATCCCATATTGTGTATTGTAAACACCGAAGCTGTGCGTTGCAAAGAACCTACTTGTTGTTCCCTTAAAAAAACAGGGATTAGCCCGGTGTGCCAATCGTTAGCATGAATAACTTCTGGTATCCAATTTAAAAAAAAGCACATATCGATAACGGCTCGGCTAAAAAATGCAAAACGTTCCCAATTATCTGAGTATCCATTCCCATTCTCACCATATACACCATTTCGGCCAAAATATCGCTCAAACTCGATAAAAAAGTATTCAACTTCGTCATATTTACATGCCCAAAGACGAGCAAATTCAACACCGTATCCCATATTTACAATCATAGGTTGCAGATATGGCTTTAAACGTGAACGATCGATTGAAGCGTATAGAGGAAGAACAACCTTTACCTCATGCCCAAGTTGCAACACAGATTTGGCGATATTTGGCACAACATCCGCTAATCCTCCGACCTTCGCAAATGGGACTGATTCTGCGCTAGCAATCAGAACATTCATTTTTCAAAAAAGTATAAAATTTACGTTAATTAGCAATGAAATCTAGCTAAAAAATGTAAATTTAGAAAAACGGATTATTTTCTGATTCGTACTTTACAGTCGTCAGATCACCGTGTCCCGGCACAACGATAGTATCGCCTGGCAAGGTCAAGATTTTCTCCTTAATACTGGCAATTAGTTGTTTTTTATCGCCATCCACAAAATCATAACGCCCAATAGCATCGCGAAAAAGAGTATCTCCGACAAACACAACACCTGCTTTTGCAATATAAAAGCTCATCCCGGATGCAGAATGTCCGGGCACCCAACTCATTTGGATATCAATCCCTGCAATCTCCATATGGTCACCATCTTCTAGCCCACGCTCAACATGGCACGGATGCAACCCAAATCCACATTTTGTATACGGCTTGATGATCTCAGGATTTTCAATAATTTCACGCCCGGTACGGTGAATATAAACCTTTGCGCCGAGCTGTTGAAATAAGTAATCATCTCCGATGTGATCCCAGTGACTATGTGTAATAAACAATGCCTTTATTGAAAATTTTCTCGAAATCAAATCCGCTAGTCCCTGGGAAGCTCCGTACGGCGCATCAATCAGAAAAGCTTCTTTTGTAGATTGATTAATAAAAACACCGGTATTGGTGTATAATTTACCGAATTTGAAAAGACAAAGTTCACAGTTATCGGACTGCCATAGCAAATTACCATTATTCATTAAAAATCTCTAACACTACTTTGTCGCTAAAACTCTCATCGTCAAGAATCTCTCCAACATTATATAAACGATACTTTGAAATATTTTTTAGCTCTTTTGAAAAATCACCACCCTTCAAATAAAATACACGCGTATTATCTTTTTTTAGATGACGGATATGATGTAAAAAATTTGGTAGATTCGTAACTGCACGAGCGATGATGTAATCAAATTTTTTAGAAATCTGTTCAGCACGGACATGTTCAACATTGACGTTCAAAAGACCAAGTTTTTCAACCATATCTTTTACCGCAACGATCTTTTTACCGATCGAATCAATCAAATAAAACTTCGCAGATGGATTGGTTATTGCCAATGGAAGCCCCGGTAATCCACCACCAGTTCCTACGTCAATCACCTGCGCCCCAACAGGGAATGATAATACTCGATTGATACATAAACAAGGCGCGACATGACGCTTCAAAAAATTTCCAATATCCTGTCGAGAAACCAGGTTTATTTTATCATTCCATTCACAAATCAGCTTTTGATACTTCAACAACTTTTCAACTTGATCAGATAAAAGTTCAGGGAAATGTTCGTCGATATAAGTCATTTTTCATCACTGATCCGCCAGTCAACCAAAGTGAACCTCTTAGATTTCTGACCGCTCCAGTAATCCATACTAATTTTAACAGCAAGATCTATATTGACTCCAATCGGAGGAATATTGTCCGACATTTCCCAACCAATCACAAGCACACGGCCAACATGTTTACCGCTCAACCAAAATCTTATGTGATTTTTGGAAGTCCCAAACAGCTCAGGCATACCTTGTATTTTCACTGATCTGACCAAAAATATTGGATCCGGATTCCCCTGCCCGAGCGGATTTAATAATTCTAGATCCTGAATAAAGTCATCATTTATATCGTCAACCTCAACTTTGTTGGCTATACTGATCTCTTCAGAAAAATCCACAGATTTAGCCAATTCAGCAACATTTTCACAAAATTTTTCACGAAATTTATCGATATTTTCTGGTTTAATTGTTACGCCGACTGCTAAAGGATGTCCTCCCCAAGACTCCAACAAATTCGCACAATTTGTACAAACTTCGACCAGATTAATAGTCTTGATACTACGTCCTGATCCTTTTGCCAACCCACGTTCATAGCCCAACACCATACATGGGCGATTATAATCACGTGCCAATTTCCCGCTTATAATCCCAACTACTCCAGAATGCCACTTTTCATTAAACAATACGATAGCAGGATCATTCGGATATAAAGCTTTTACAATCGCTTCAGCTTCAACTGTAACTTCCTTTTCGAGATTTTGACGCTCGTGGTTCGTTTCATCAAGCTCATAAGCATACGTCATCGCCTCATCGTAATCCGTACTGAGCAGCATATTTACTGGCAAAACCGCATCCGATAATCTTCCACATGCGTTCAAGCGCGGAGCAAGTTTAAATGCCACATCTGTGGGATAAATCGGTACCCCATCATGCAAAGCAGATACTCGACAAAGTGCTGCCAATCCTGCACGTTTGTTTTTAGAGGATAGTTTTCGTAAACCATATTTACAAAATATCCGGTTCTCCCCAATCAAAGGAACAAGATCTGCAATGGTCCCAAGAGCGACGAGGTCCAGCTCATCCCGCATACGAAAGTTAAACGCACGGGCATCCCCTTTACGCCGAAAAAATTGCAACAATCTATGACAAAGTTTAAAAACTAGCCCAACCGTACAAAATATCCGTTGCTCACACGAACGTTCGTCATCATAAATATGCGGATTTATTACACAACAATCCGTACATGTTTCATCATTGGATTTGTGATGATCGACAACTATAACATCACATCCTTTTGATTTTAATAATTCAATTTCACTGATTGAATTAGTTCCACAATCTAGGGCAAGAATAAGATTCGGAATACCATCATTTAGCGCACGAGCAACGATTTCTTCAGATAATCCATATCCCTCGGTAAACCTTCGAGGTACATAAAACCTGGGCATTATCCCAAAAATTTTTAGAACATCAATTAAAAGGGTTATACTGGTGATCCCGTCAACATCGTAGTCACCAATAATAACAATATCCTCCTTATTAGTAATTGATTGCGCGATTTTTGAAACAGCAAGATCAATATTCTGAAGCTCAGATGGATCTCTCAGATGTGCCAATTTCGGCCACAAAAATTTTTCAGCAGCTTCCAATGTATTGATCCCACGCTGCAACAAAATTGCACACACTGAGCTGCTTAAATTAAGCTTCCTTTGCAAAGCATCTGCACATTCATGATCGTAATTTAAAATGTTCCAAATTTTCGACATGTTGTTAACGATCATCCATCACTGTATGCCATTTTACAAACGCTGGACTAGCTATAAAAATCGATGAGTACGTCCCAACAATTATCCCAACGGTAAACACAAAAGCTAAATCAACAATAACACCGGTTCCAAAAATACAGAGCACAACCGACGCCAACAATGTACTGACGCTCGTCAGCAAAGTTCGCGACAAAGTCTTATTAATCGCAAAGTCTACAAGTTTATTCAGATTGCTATCTGGATTTGATCGACGTTCCTCACGAATACGGTCGAAAATCACAATTTTATCATTAATTGAATACCCGATAACCATCAATATCGAGGCTACCATAGGCGCACTAAACTGTTTACCGCATAAAACATAAATCCCAATCGTCATTAGCACATCGTGCAAAATCGAAATCAATGCTCCCATGCCATATGCAAATTCGAACCTAAAAGCGACATATACCATGATACACAACAATGAAATCACCACTGATATGAGTGCATTCCACTTTATGTCGCTACCTAGTGCTGCGCCAATGCTCGATTCTTTCAAAATTTTCAATCCACTCTGAGGATATTTTTTCAACAGAGCGTTATACACATCACGCCCATGTCCATCAGTAGTGTGTAATTTTAAAACGTCACATTCATCGCCAACCGCATGTTGATAAACCGCAGAAACTTCACCAAAATCGGCACCTTTGGCAAATTCGATAATGTCCCCGATCGCGATCCTCTCTTTAAACGATAAAGTTAGTTCATCTCCTCCAACAAAATCGATACCCCAAATCGATCCACCACGAATAATAACGGCCGCAAAACCAGATAATAATACAATCAACGATACACAGCATGCCTTTTTAGCATGACTCAAAAAATGAAAATCGGAATGTTTAAAATGAAAATCAGGGATGAGTTTTTTGACTATTTTTTTATCGATCAAAAAGTCCAAAACCGCACGGCTGAATATCAGCGCACAAAACATGGTCGCAAAAATACCGATAGCTAAAATCACACCAAAACCGCGAATCGGCCCAATTCCGAACCATATCAATATTCCAGCCGCTATCAAAGTTGTAATGTTTGCATCAAAAATTGTGGAAAATGCTTTATCGTAACCAGCATTCAGCGCCTGTTTCAACTGGCTACCGAGCTTGAGCTCTTCACGAATTCTTTCAAAAATCAAGATGTTAGAATCAACCGCCATACCAATCGTCAATGCCAAAGCGGTAATGCCCGGTAAAGTCATTGTTGCTCCCAAATATGCCATCAACCCTAAAATTATAAGCAAATTCACGGCAATCGATAATACAGATACTAGCCCGGCACTATGATAATATAAGAGCATGAATGCCGCAACCGCTATCGCGCTGATCATAACCGCCCACAAAGAGGTATTACGCACATCGCTCGCCAATGATGGTCCAACCTCATTCAATTCAACGAGTTCAAGTTCACACTCAAGTGGGTTATTCAAAACGTTCACAAGTTCAAATGCTTCACGCTGCGAAAAATTTCCAGTAATGCTAGCCCGCCCATCAGGAATAGTTGTCCGAATAACCGGTGCAGAATATAAGTTGCCATCCAAAACAATCCCGAGTTGTCGATTAATATTACGAGATGTGATATTTTTAAAAAGGTTGGCGCCTTCACTCGTCATATTCAAACATACCTCGAAATCTCCAAAGTTTCCCAATCCAACATGCGCGGACTTGATCATTTTACCTGTCATTTCCGGAAGTTTTTTCACAAAACATGGAGTCTCGATAACCGCTCCAGTGTTTTTATCCTCATGCTCCATAACGAGTAATTCATACCCGATAGGCGCAACATCATACAAGGATTTTGGTTGCGCAGTAGGATGAACCAACCGAAATTCTAAACGTGCTGGCTTCTTAAGGAAGTCTAGAACATCCGGGTTTTCTTGCGTTGATATCCCAGGAAGTTGCACCTCAATACTATCATTCCCGGATTTGCGCACTACAGGTTCAGCCACCCCAAGTGAATCCACACGTTCACGAATAATTTCCACTGCTTTATCCAATAAACCGGTATCATTCAGGTCAGAATTTCCAACGCGCATAATGCACGAAACCCCGCCTTTAAGGTCCAATCCTTGTTTAAACCTACTTTGTGTACGCGATAGTAATACATTCAGCAATAACGCATTTTTCTTTTTTATATTCTTAACATCACTCAAATTGATGCTCGGAAAATAACGTGAAAGATCAACTTTCTGTTCATTTGCCTCCTCTTTTAATGCTAAAAACAATGAGCGAGATTTCCCGTCCACCACTCTTTGTTTAGCATTATCGATGACGCGATAAAATTCTTCTTTATCAACCTGAACATGCTTACGTAGATAAGGCTCAAGTGGCTGATCTTGTATTGGGAACAGGCTATATATCGCTAAACATACTACGAATATCGACAATAAGCTTTTGGTCCAAGTAGGTTTTTGACCTTTCATATTACTTTTTTTCAATCTTTGTTTGGATAAATGACTTAAAAATCTCAATCTTGGCATCATCCGCAATACTCAGCACAAAACGGTCTTCCTTAACATCTGCAATTGTTCCAAATATTCCAGACGAAGTAACAACACGGTCACCTTTTTTCAAAGATCGTATCATTTCTAAGTGGCTTTTCTGTTTCTTACGCTGCGGGGCAATCATCAAGAACCACAGACCAACAAATAGCAAAAGATATATCAATAAAGTCTGGACACCCATACCGGCGGATCCAGCAGATACTTGCTCGGACAAAAAAATCGAATTACACATAATTTTATACAACTAACGAGCTGCGAAATAAACAAAGCTCCCGTCCCCCGCAAGAAAATTTAACAGCAAAAAGGATCTGGTTTTATAAAAATTTGACAAAATTTTCAAAAAATGCACACTCCGAACCGGAGGAAAAAAATGGATATAAGCTTAGAAATAAATTCAATTCGCAGCTATGCGGAAACCTTGCGTAATCAACCCGCTCAAACTGCTAGTACTTTATCGTTAGCAGAGATGGAAATCGTTGAAAGGTCAGTTGATTTAAACAATATTTCGATTCCCGAAATTGACAAGATGTGGAACACCATAAAGTCAGGTGCTTCCGTATTGGAACGAATGACCAGATGCTGCGACTGTGATCTTGGACAACGGGTCGTAACTAGTTTAAATAAATTGGAAAGTCTAAAAGATAAGTTCTGTGACTTGTTAGTTAGCCTGAATGCCCAGCTAAGCGATAATCCTAACTTGGAATCCAGTGTCCAACTTGAAGAAATTCAAGGGAATATTCGTGAAAGAATCGAAACAATCAAAAATACCCCATTCCCGGAAAAATTTACCGAAATCGCTGAGACCTGCAAAGATATTTGTGCAGCAATAAAATCGCTCAATGTGATCACGCAACCGGAAATACAGGAAGAAGTTGATGAACTGATGTCGTTGGCACAAAAGACTGCTGACAACATGCACACTGTCGATGTTTACGGAGCGGTATTCGCTTAAACCGATCTTCTCCCCTTAACACCTCATTTGCACCAAAAATTTTCCGGGTTCACTTTACTAAACATTTCCCCAAAATTTCATCATCTTGAGACAACATCAATCCACTTTCTGTTTTGTAGTGTTCAACAAAATTGTATACGTTCTCGGCAAACATATTGGAAGCATCTTGTGCAACATATTGCTCAGCCTCATCCATTCCTATTATCGTCACAAATTCATTAAATTTTACTTCTTCACCAGATATGGAACCTTCAACATTTCCCCCAACAGTGGTTGCCATATCGATGATCAGAGTCGTAGAATCGATCGAATTAAGCATATCTTTATCGATTAATACGGGTGCTCGGCGCCCAAATACTTTAGCGGTTGTCACAACAATATCAGCACGCCTACAGGCATCAATCATCCCGCGTTTTTGTTTTATTATCTGATCCTCACTCAATTCACGCGCATACCCGCTCGCGCTTTTCTCGATATGTCCAAGATCAATTTTCAGAAATTTCGCACCCAATGATCGTACTTGCTCACTAACTTCCGGACGTGTATCAAATGCTTCAACCACAGCGCCTAAACGTTTAGCAGTGGCAATCGCCTGTAAACCAGCAACCCCTGCCCCAATAATGAATACTTTTACCGGGAAAATCGTACCAGCGGCTGTAACCATCATCGGGAATGCTCGTTTTACCCGTGCTGCTGCCTGTATGATTGCCGAATATCCAGCTAAGCTCGCTTGAGAAGATAAGACATCCATCTTTTGCGCGACACTTGTACGTGGGATCATTTCTAAACTGATAGCCTTAATCGACCTATTTTTAAACAATTCAATCGCTTGGTTATCATTAAAAGTGTTAAGTAAACTGATATGTATTGTTCCTGGCTTCAGCAGCTGAATCTCTTCATTCGTTATACGTTTAATACACAGCACAATATCAGCTGATTGTAGCTCTATCTCCCGGTTTTCTACAATTTTTGCCCCAACCTGTTCATAGTCACGATCATTAAACCCACTCAATTGACCAGCACATTTTTCAACGGTAAGATCAAACCCAATATCCAAAAATTTTTTCGCAATTGTTGGCGTAACTGCTACTCGGTTTTCGTTTTTTTGGCTTTCCTTTGGAACAAAAATTTTCTGCATATCATATCGTAGTTAACCGAGGTATAAAGTTTTTCAATCTTGAAAAAGTTCCTGTTAAAATAAGCGGTTAAAATTTTTAGTTGCTTGCATAATCGCATTTAATAAAACGGGCCACACTATGGAGTTTGAGGCGGTAATTGGACTGGAAGTACACGTACAAATCAAAACAAAATCGAAAATGTTTTCGTCTTGTGAGTACGTTTATGGGCAGGAGCCGAATACATTAACAGATCCGGTCGTACTTGCGTTACCTGGGACACTGCCAGTTATCAATAAATTTGCAGTTAGACAGGCGATAAAGGCCGGATTGATATTCGGATGTAAAATCGCTGATATCAGCAAATGGGACCGTAAAAACTATTTCTATCCAGATTGTCCTAAAAATTACCAAATCACACAAAACGATCTACCTCTATGCTTAGGTGGGCACGTAGAGATAGAACTTGATGGCCCATCGAGGAACATAATGGGCGTTCATAAAAAAATAAAATTGAATCGTATACACTTGGAGGAGGATGTGGGCAAACTTACACACTGTGGAACTGATTCGTTGATTGATTATAACCGTGCTGGCGTTCCACTCATAGAAATCGTTTCTGAACCGGACATGCATTCCGCAGAAGAGGCATTTGCCTATTTAAATTCACTGCGTATGCACCTAGTATATGCCGGAATTTCCGACTGTGATATGGAAAAGGGACAGATGCGGTGTGACGCTAATGTCAGTATTCGACCAGTCGGTCAAAAAGAATTGGGCACAAAAGTCGAATTGAAAAATCTAAATTCCATCTCTGGTGTCAGGCGTGGAATCGAGTATGAAATCCGACGACAACAGTCAGTTATCGAGAAAGGCGGGCTTATCCGTCAAGAAACCATGAGGTGGGATGCTGAAGCAGAAGTAACAACAGTAATGCGAAATAAAGAGACGGCTCATGATTATCGATATTTCACCGATCCTGATTTAATGCCAATTAAAATACCGGAACAAACGAAGCAAGAAATCGCTCAAACAATTCCAGAATTGCCATTCGTAAAACAAGAACGATTTTTTGCAACGTATGGTTTGCCATATACTGTCACATCGGTTTTATGTCCTAACCATGAACTTAGTGATTACTTTGAAGATGCGGTCAAACTTTATGATGCACCAAAAATAATCGCCAATTTTGTAGCAAATGACCTGTTACGCGAATCTGGAACGGATGATTGGTCAACGGTAGCGAATAAGCTTCCAGCCAAACATCTCGCGGAACTAGCACAATTAATAGACAAAGGTACAATTTCAAAACAAGTAGCAAAAGAAGTGTTTATTGAGATGTATAAATCCGGCCAGTCGGCTGGTACATTGATTAAAAAATTGGGATTAGACCAGACAACTGATGATAGTGAATTGAAGTCAATTTGCCAAGATGTCATCAATAACAACCCAAAGGCCGTAAATGAATTTTTATCTGGTAAAGAACCAGCTATAAATGCCTTAAAAGGGCAAGTCATGAAGGCCACAAAAGGCAAAGCTAATCCTCAAACAATTGATAAAGTTCTGCGCCAATTACTCGTCAAATAGCGAAAGTTAAATAACGACCATTCTTGAAGAAGTCACGCCCGAGCATAGGCCCTACCAAGGAAATTGCAGATTCAATGGTCCGTTTACTTTTAGCTGCCCGATGGCATCGTCGCCATCAAGACACTGTTCACAAACCCTATCACAGCCCTGGCATCGGCACGCGCGAAAACGATACTAAACAAACGACACGCCTCTTTTGCCTTTTCGCGAGGCATATTTTCTTCACAAAAACAAACGAAAAACGAATACATTTCCTCCACCAGATCGGAAGATGCATATTGCGATGAAAAAATCTTGTTCGCGAACTCACGAAATTCGGATATAAAGCGCGAGAACATACCTTCATCTTCATTGGCAATTCGCACAAATTCCGCCCCTAAAATGGAACGAAGCCCCGCAACTTCGCGCATACATAACATTAAACTGGCTAACCAATTTCCCGAAAAAAGACCACTCGAGGCAACCACATCTCCTGCCCTCCTACCTTGCAGATCCTTGGAAGAGGATTCACTCTGGCCTTGGGAACGTTGCAACTGATTGCTCGAATTCGCCGGAGAAACAGAATAATCGAGAGAACTACGAACCGAAGTGTTTTTAGCCTCAACCTCCGCATCGTTATTTTGTACAGAGCTTAAAAGGTTACCGCCCTCTACAAGCTTATTTAAGGAAATATCTTCTGATGAACCAAATGTCATGCTTATACTGCCACTGAGACAAACATCATTTGCGGGAAAAATGCAAGCTTTTTTTGGTATTTTTATTTCAAAGCTTGCACGTTACATTCTTTCCTATTTCGTCAAATGCTCTTTTTTCTCTATTTCTTGTTCTATTTTTTGTCTAATAGCAGCTAAAAGTTCATCATCCAAACTTAACGATATTTCATTTTTTTCATCTGTACGCTTCGAGGCAAGTTTAGATGAATGCTTATTACTAGCTTCATACTCACATGTATCTTCCTCTTCTTCTTCGTATTCTGAATCTATATATTCGGAAGAACTAGTATCTGAATACGAGGATACGCTTTCAGCCCCAGAAACATACGAATCGGAATATGAATAATACTCATCCGACGTTACCACATCTCCCTCCGGCAGTCCGTGCTCGTCTATTTGCACACCCCTAATATCTAAATTTTTCCCAGAGACTGCCCTTTGCGGGACCAAAGGGATCTCTTCTTGTTTTTTATCTACGACGCACACCTCATCAGGGTTTTTCTCTTTAGCGAGAGAGTTAGCAGCATCATTTGTCGCAGTAGCGTTTACTTCTTTGGAATCATTAATGTTACGACTGAGACTTATCGTTGTTAGTTCAGTCACAACTGTGATTGGGGCTTTATCTTGCGGATTTCCAGTTATCATTTTTACCTCTTTTTTACTTTTACGTTAAAACAGAGGAAACAATACCAGTAAAAAAGCGCAAGTTTTTTCTATTTTTTTACTTTTACTCTAGAACAATGTTATCAGCTAGCTCAAAATTGGCAAATACGTTTTTAACATCCTCTATGTCTTCTAATTTCTCTACAGCACGTATGATCTTACTAGCAGTTTCCTGATCGGTAATCTCAACCAACGTGTTCGGGATATAAGCTAAGTCCGATGATTGTGGAGTGATACCTGCTTTGTTCAATGCCTCCGCCAAGTTATAATAATCGGCAACTGAGCACAGTACCTCGTAACATTCGTCATCATCGGTTTTGACATCTTCCGCACCGGCATTCAATGCGAGTTCGATTAAAGCGTCCTCGGCAATCGCACTTTTTTCTATAAAAAATTGTCCCTTACGCTGAAAATTAAACATCAATGCTCCTGGTGTAGCCAGGTTCCCTCCGCATTTGGTTAATGTGCTTCTGACATCACTCGCCGCACGATTTTTATTATCAGTCGTCACTTCGATAACCAATCCGACACCACCAGCAATATATCCTTCATAAAGGAGCTCTTCAATAACGCACCCAGCGACATCCCCACTTCCTTTTTGGATCGCTTTTTTTATGTTGTCAGCAGGCATATTCGCAGCTTTAGCTTTTTGTATGATCGTGCGCAGGCGTGCATTAAATTCTGGATCATTGCCCCCGAGTCTCGCCGCAATTGTTAATTCCTTCCCTATTAGACTAAATAATTTACCGCGTTTGGAATCAACAGCTTCCTTGTGCCTCTTTGTTGTTGCCCACTTACTATGTCCTGACATATTTCCCTCTACCTAATAAACTTTTTATTGGCCTTTTTTACCATTTTGCTGTTTTTTGGTGATATGTCGTCACTGGCTAACACCTGCTCGACCTGCATATCACGTCTCTTGGAGACAATATATTGCTGCAAAATTGTCAAAACATTTTGAACAGTCCAATATAACACCAGCCCTGACGGAAAATTATAACAGCAAAATAAAAAGATAAGCGGCATCAACTTAAACACCATTTTTTGCGAACCATCTGCGGATGGCATCGGGGTCATATGCATCTGCAACATCATAGTAAGCCCCATAATAATCGGCAAAATATTTATTGGGAACCCATAAAGATAAGCCACAGTATCTGAAACGGATAGGTCCTTTATCCACAAAAAATGCGCAAAACGCAAATCTGATGAACTGCGTAACATGTAATATAATCCAAAAAATATCGGAATTTGTATAAAGATCGGTAAACAACCAGCTGCTGGATTTACACGATATTGTTTAAACAATCGCATCGTCTCTGTTTGAACTTTAGCAGGATTGTTTTTGTATTTTTCACGCAATTCTCGCAGTGGCTCTTGTATGGCCGTCATCTTCTTAGATGCGCGCACCTGAGCGGTTGTAAGCGGCCACAAACATAATTTTACAATTATCGTTAGCAAAATGATCGATAATCCCCAGTTCGATACCATCGAGTGAATTCCCATCATTATTAGCAGTAAAATTTTGCTGATGATTCCGAAAAAACCGAACTGCATAACCAAATCTTGTCTTGCAGCCATACGATCCAATCGGGTAAAATTCTTGGGACCAGCATAAAAATCCATATCTAACCTATACTCGCTGCCAGGCGCGACATCCCCAACCTTAAAAGTCATCTCTCCAAAAATACCATCATCTGGAGTTTTTAGATTATTGCTGGTACCCTCAATCGGGGCAGTGAAATATCCGGATGCACGCGATGACGGCGTCAAAATGGCAGTGAAAAATTGATTTTTGATCGCTCCCCAAATAATTGGTCTTCTGTCGCCTATGTAGTCTCGTCTCTCATGTTTCCCTAAACCAAAAAAACCTCGACTCGCTGCAAAATCACGAGATTTTATAAATTCTGCCGAGCTTCCATCGTAGTATCCAAAATTTAGATGTTCACCGACGAAATCTCCCTCAGTTGCCGTAATACTACCTAAACAAAAATTTACATTACTGACATGCAAATTTGACTGTGTGGTATTCTTAAATTTCGTGCTATGTTTTATAATATATGCATCGTTCGTAGCATCGTCTATTGGCGAAATATTATACTCACGGATAACTTTCACACCATTTTTCCCAACTTTGCTAAAAATCGCACAAGCATCATCGCAATAACTCAACTCAAACCCTGATAAAAATCTCTGATCCTCAGGCTGTCCAACCATCATACCTAAAGCCGGCATGTGAGATCCCTCATTTATAGTCACAAAATCATCACAATCTTGTGCCTTATGATATTTTTTTAGCGCGATATGATCAATCGCTCCGTAATTCACCGAAAAGGTAACACGAATAAAATCGTTCTCCAAAATAACCTTCTTATCATCTAAATGGTTCTCAATAGGTCGAACCAATTGCGCACCCTGAATATCTTCTACCTCCGTATTTGATGTGGCAATTACCTCAACATCGTTTTTCTGTTCCGCGATTGAATTTGTAAATTTTTCTGCATCAACTTTGAACAACAGTACAAAAGCGCAGATTATGCAAATTATACCAATGATCTGATTTTTTTTGTCCATAAACGCTAAAGGCATTAAATTCAAGCATACTAAAAAATTGCAAGTGTAAAAACATAAGACGATCTGTCTCAGACCAAAAAAATATTGCAAATTGTAGCATTGCGATTACAGCCTAACGTGTTTTATGCAAATAACTGAATCAAGCTTTTTGCTGCTTGGAGATGGGATGATGGTGCTCCTGGTATTGTTGGCATTTTTTTTGTTCATATGCATCATAGAGCGCACAATTTTTCTGCATGGCAGTAACATTAAGCCTCAACATTTTGTTAATGGGATAACCGCATTGTTAAAAAATGACAGATATAATGAGGCTGTTACGATCTGCGAAGAAACTTCAGGATTTGTCCCAAATGTCGTAAAAATCGCACTAGTGTTTTATAAAAACACACCAGATAAAATGGAACATGCGATCCGCAGTTTTATAGTGTCTACCATACCCACCCTTGAAAGACGTTTAAGGTTGATCGCCTTACTGGGTAAAATCGCACCGATTATGGGATGTATCGGATCATGTATCATATTTGCCAACTTCATCACACAGGCACAAATAAGCATGAGTTATGTACAATCGGAGTACCTGTTCATTATGATCACAAACGTCCTTAAGATTACCTCGCTTGGACTATTTTTAAATATTTGTGCTAATATCGGGTACAGTTTTTTGTATGATCGCGTACAACGATTGATAAACAATATGGAGTGGAGTTATAACGAAATTACAAATTTTCTATCAGTTGGAATTAGCGAAAATGCATCATAAAACGCCAGTCCGTACACTCAGTGCACCATTATTTGAATCAAACCTTCGTAAACCCAACATTCAGGTTGATATCTTTGTTATACTTAACGTGCTAATAATAATTGGCCTATTTCTCTTACTGAGCAATAAGTTGTTTTTACCAGCTGGGATCGGTATAGAATTACCGGATTCCGAATATATCCAACGGACCACCGTTAGCCACGCTATCACTATAAAAGCCGGTGTAAAGGATAATAAGTTACTTATTTTAGATGACAGCGTATCGTCCATCAATTCTCTCAAAACAGATCTGCAAGCACGTGATATTCAAGAAAAAAAACAGGACTATAATGCTCCAATCTTGTTGCGCGTTGATCGTTCAACCTCTTTAGACACGATTATAAAAATCAGCAACATCGTACATGATGCTGGGTACACGAGAATACAATTGGCTCTAAACAAATCAAACTAACATAATAGGTCCAGATTTATATTGTGTATGTTGCAGAACTTTACATGGATATTGTCGTGGCTAAGATACAGGTTCTCCCCAATATTATCGTCAACCAGATCGCCGCTGGTGAAGTCGTTGAACGCCCGGCAGCAGTAGTCAAAGAACTAGTCGAAAACAGTATCGATTCTGGGGCAAAAAATATCATTGTCCGATTTTCTCATGGCGGGAAATATTCTATCATCGTGGAAGATGATGGCTGTGGCATGTCTCCGGAAGATGCCAGTCTAGCTTTTGAACGCCATGCAACCAGTAAAATTTCCACAATAGAGGATATCAACGATATACAAACATTTGGATTTCGTGGCGAAGCACTACCATCGATTGCCAGTGTATCACTATTTACAATGCGCACACGAACATCAGGTGCCACCAATGGGACGGAAATTGTGTTTAATGGCGGTAAGTTGGTACATTCTAGAGC
>JAIDVZ010000144.1 GCA_029059365.1 Opitutales bacterium
TTATTTGGACTATACGGAAAAGCGTCAAGGATTTACGTCAAAAGATTTCGTGTTCAGGGATAAAACGGTCAATGGATGGGGCGGGTACTATTCCAGATTTAAGGTGAATAAGCTGATTTCTGTATTGTCAGAAAATTGGCTCTTTATTTTTCAGTCTGACAGATATTTTAGAGAAAGTTGCTTTAATTGCCAATATACTTCGAGCCAGAGAATTGCAGATATAACCATAAGTGATTTTTGGAATATTAGCAGAACAAACAAAAGCTTTAGAACAACCAACACAAATAAGCGCATCTGCGCAAACTCAAGACCAGATTAGTGCCTCTTACGGCGACTTTGCAGTAACGGGGGATGCAAGTACTGTCTCTTTTGCCGATTCCGTCCTGACTATTAGTGGGGGAGAACATAGTGTTTCAATGGGCGAAGGAAAATCTTCTACTAATCAGGCTATTAAGATCGTTGGTGCCACAACTCTTACACTAGCTGGTATTAATATAGAGTCTACAAATGGTGCTGCGATAGAGATCGCGCCTAATGCTTCTTTTGACGTATCAATTTTGCTCGCAGATGGGAGCGAAAATGAACTCGTTGGTCAATCTGAAGCAGGTGATGGGTGGAATGGTTCTGCAGCAATTCAAAAAAATGGAGCAGACAGCACTGGCACGTTAGTGATTGGCGTTCCAAATAACTCTTTGGGAACTGGAAGCCTTGTTGCAACTGGAGGAAAAGGTGCCGCAGGCATAGGTGGTGGATACGAAGCAGGCACTCGCAACATAACGTTTACCGGAGGTAGTGTAAAAGCATATGCAGGGCGATATGGCGCCGCTATCGGTGGCGGCTCTAGTGGTACTGGGATAGGCATTAAATTGCTTGGGGGAATTATTACTGCTGAAAGTCTTTTTGACGATTACCCAAATATGTACCAAAATACAATTGGATCAGGAAATCAGGAATCTTTTAACGCTGCGGATAATATGCTAGACGGGGACGTCGTTCTTATCGCATCTGGCCCCAGTGCTGTTCTTGGAGGTTTTAGTCTAAATCGTGGGATATATTTCGAGTTTAATTATGGGATGAACCCTTTTGTGCCGTTTACTTACTCCTATGTATTCGAAAATGTAACGATATCGGAAAACGTTGAACTTCCTTTAG
>JAIDVZ010000145.1 GCA_029059365.1 Opitutales bacterium
ATACCAGTCGTCTTGGGAGATGGATATCCGAATATGGTGTTAATGCAGCCAACAGGACAGCGTGCGAAATCGGCAAACAATTCGACCCTTATACCCGAGGTGAGTATGATCAATATTTGGTAAAGCGTGCCGTTAAAGCGTGGGAAGAATCATATAAGGTATTATGCAATGCATGTACATTTTCCCGATGGATCGGCTGGGCTTATTTCAAATTTATGTTCCAATTTGGCAATAAACTCAAGGAGTTGTTAAAACTTTCTAACCCCGAGGAGGCCATCAAAAAAGGGATGCCACCTGAAGAATTCTTTACTTGGCAAAACATTCTTAGCTTTGAAAAAAAGGAGATTGATATTGTAAATAATACTGGAAACACAACAGATAAACTTCAACTTTCGTACAATCCCGAAGGTGGCCTCACTGCGAATATCATAGATTCCCAAAATAGTACAACTCCAGTCAAAATAACAACAATATCGTCCGTCAAAAGCGATGATAAGTTATTCTGTTTACGCACCGAAAATGGGCGGAAAATTTTTGTTAAAAAGATCGATTTACTAACAATTGGTCTTAATCTAAAAGGGAAAGTTCCCTTGGGACAGTTTTTTAAAGATAATAAAATCCCGAGCTTTGAGGATCGTGCGATTATCTCAAATGAAGGCAAGCTCATTAAGCTGTCTTATGACGCCAATTCTACATCTGAAAATGACGGTATTTCATTGTACACTTTAACTCCCGATTTTTTTATGGACTATAGTTTCAGCAAATTGAATGTAAATTTTCTTGAAAATGGCGATGTATGTTTGTTTCGTGACCGGAATAAGGTAGCTACCTTTAAAATGAGAGATTTACACAATCTTGTGAATCAATTGAGAAAAACAGAAACTAGCAACAACTCGGAACAAAAAGAAGTTCCAATCAATCAGTTCTTTAGAAAGCAAAACGCTGCTCCACGCTGGTGGAATGGTCTTTACATTAAACTCAACCAAAGCAATGACTCACAATTTTCCAGCGTTTTAATTACAAGGTACGGGGACAGTTGTGTTAATTTGATGATGACTGCCTCTTCAGGGCAAAAATTTTTTACGCAAAACGTCAAAATTAAAGATGACCCAAGCTCTGATGTCGTAGAAATTTCCGGGCAATATTGGGATAAAAACGAAAAAGGATGGAAAAATTTTAATAATGTTACAGTTAATCAAGCGCAATTACTGCAATGCAAACGCGGCGATAAAACAGCACCTAATCGGTCTGCAAAAATAAAATTAGTAAATTTCTTATGGAGGAATGATGCTTTTCCTCCTGGAAATCAGACTAGGACACTCACAGCCATACAACTGGGAGTACCAGATAAGAAAAACCATAATCAAGAGGTACAGATTGAGATAGATCATAGCGGCAATGCTCATGTCGGGGACAAAATTTTAAGTCATATTTGTATATACCGCGATGAATCTTGTAGCAAAGGCGAGGCTATTATTAGAGGACACGATGAGAATTGGTCTTATTCCAAGTATAAAATTAATCTGAATGATTTACTGAAAAAAGGCGATAATAAGTAAAATTAACCAAGAGAACAGGGGATGAGTGGGGTTAATAATGATTGGATAAGTGAACTTGAATATAAAGAGGATGACCAAAAGATTTCCCTTTACGGTGTAGGCGAGGATGGTCCTAGTTTGAGTTTAGATAAGGTCAACTGGTTTGGAAAAAAGATACTTGAATATGGTGTTAATAAGACTAACGCGGAAATTGGCATAATTAATCAACAATCTGAATTTAACTTTCCAGATTATAACAAATATCTGGTGCAACGCGCTGTTAAGGTATGGGTAGAAATATATATCATATTCTACGATATAAAACACAATTCATGGAAAATTTCTTTATGGACCGGTTGGGCATATATAAAATTTTCAATCAAATTGGTCGGTCGATTCAAGGAGTTGGTAAAAATTTCTCAGTGGGGAAAAGGCAATATGGGGTTGAATGATGAGCCAGAACTAGGCGCTTATATTAAAAGGAATGGTGGCGTTACTGATATAGAATTTGACGCAAAATATACAGAGGAAGAAGCTTCTGAAGCTAGCAATAAGGCACAATTAAAAATTGATAGCAGCAAAGGTAACTATTCAATCCAGGTACGCTGGGAAGAATCTTCCACGGAGTGGGAAACATTGAATGGTGTAAAATTGACATCTGTTTACAACCACCCTGAGCTAGTGCGCATTGAATATTCGCAATGTAATGATAACCTTAGAAATATCTCCTTTATAGTAGAAAAAGAGAAATTACTTGGAAGAGTGCAGGTACTGCCTATGAAGGAATTTCTGAATCAGAACAATATCATTATACCACAACAAAAAAGGTTGATGTTCCCAGTTTGGTTTACTTTTTTGGATAAAAAGTTCATTCAAAATGATCACATGATCATCGAGCACAACCATGATACATACTTTTTATCTCCACTAATCCCTAATTTACAGGATGTGCGTGTAAGATTTTCCCCTAAAGAAGATTCTAGTTCGGTAGAAATCACTGGGGAATACAAAGATAATAATGGGACACATAATTTTATGTGTATAGCTAGAAAAGAGTGTTTATTTAAATGGCAAAATGGCAACACATGGATTTCGAGAGAGGGTGAGGGTTTTCCAATGTTTTTCGAAAGAAATAATGGCACGTATGGTAATGAATTTGAGGCAACTTGTATAAACGAAGATCATAAAAAGCTAGACCAGCCAGTAAAATTGAAAGTATGTAATGGCGGTACTCATCCATATTTTCAGATACAATGGGAAGTCAATGGTCAATGGACTGATCCCAATAAAAGCAATAACCACAAACCAAGCTTATGTCCCCTTGAAAATGATCCTGAACAGAAAGAAGTAAAAATTTGCGTCAAAACAGGCACCAAAACCTATGAATTTCTGGTCAAAAAAAGAGCACTATTGGATGCCATTCGTGAAGAGAATCCTTCCGATTAATTAAATTACATATTCCTTTGTTGTCGATCTTTTCATGATTGAAAAAATTTCATTTTATAATACCATGAAGCTTGGCCATTAATGCAGAACCATTAATGCAGGGACAGGGGATGAGTGAGGTTAATTATAGCCAAATAGGCAAAATTGCAAACAATGGAGATAATAAACTTTTTCTCCAGGACGCTAGAGGTATCGAGCAAAGCGCATATAGTTTGGATTTAAGTAATATTAACTGGTGGGGAAGGGTTATACTCAAAGGCGGTGCTAATGCAGCCAACAGAACGGCAGCCAAAATCGGCAAACAATTCGACCCTGTTACCCGAGGTAAGTATGACCAATATTTGGTAAAGCGTGCCGTTAAAGCGTGGGAAGAATCATATAAGGTATTATGCAATGCATGTACATTTTCCCGATGGATCGGCTGGGCTTATTTCAAATTTATGTTCCAATTTGGCAATAAACTCAAGGAGTTGTTAAAACTTTCTAACCCCGAGGAGGCCCTCAAAAGGGGGATGCCATCTGAAGCATTCTTTGCCTGGCAAAACATTCTTAGCTTTGAAGATCAAAAAATCTCTATTTCGAATGGAGATACGACAGATAAGCTTCAGTTTTCGTACAACCCCCAAGACGGCCTCACTGCGAATATCATAGATTCCCAAAATAATGAAACTTCAGTCTAAATAATAGCAATATCATCTGTCAAAAGCGATGATACGCTATTCTGTTTACACACCGAAAATGGGCAGGAAATTTTGGTTAAAAAGACCGATTTACTAACAATTGGTCTTGTTCTAAAAGAGGAAGTTTCTTTGAAGCAGTTTTTTGAAGATAATGGCGTCCTGAATTTTGAAGATCGGGCGATTATTGTTGATGACGGCGCAGCCATCAAACTGTCCTATGATGCCAATTCTACATCTGAAAATGACGGTATTTCAATGTGTACTTTAAAGTACAATTTTTCGATGAACTATGGTCTCAGCAAATTGAATGTAAATTTTCTTGAAAATGGCGATGTATGTTTGTCTTATGATCAGAATAATAAGGTAGCTACCTTTAAAATGAGGGACTTACGCAATCTTGTGAATTTATTGAGAGAAACAGCAAATAGCCACAACTCAGCGCAAGAAGGAGTTCCAATCAACCAGTTCTTTAAACAAGAAAATGCCGTTCAACGCTGGTTGAATGATGATCTTTACATCAAACTCAACCAAAGCATTAACCCACAATTTTACAGCGTTTTAATTACAAGGTACGGGGACAGTTGTGTTAATTTGATGATGACTGCCTCTTCATGGCAAAAATTTTTTACGCAAAACGTTAGAATTAGAGATAACCCACACTCTGATGTCGTAGAAATTTCCGGGCAATATTGGGATAAAAACGAAAAAAGATGGAAAAATTTTAATAATGTTGCAGTTAATCGGGCACAATTACTACAATATAAGAATGGCGACAAAACAGTGCCGAATCGGCCTACAACAATAAAATTAGTAAATTTCTTATTGAGGAATAATGCTTTACCTCCTGAAGATCAGACTAGGACACTCACAGCCACACAACTGGATGACCCAAATGGTAAAGGAAATAATAAAGCGGTACAGATTGAGATAAATAGCAACAGCGATGTTCATGTTGATGACAAGACTTTAAAGAATATTCGTATATACCGTGATAAATTTTGTAAAGGTGGCGAGGCTATTATCTTTGGATTTGATGGACGTTACAACTCGTATGGGTACAAAGTTAAGATAGATGATTTACTGGGACACAGTACTTCTTTAAAAGAAAAAAGCCTCTCGAAAGAATCTAATGCCCAGGTTTCTGAGGATCATGCGAGTGTCGCAGATAATAAAGAAAATAAAACAAATGACACCAATTCAGTCCCAAAATCTCATAAGCCTAAATCAGGTAAAAAAAATAACTATAATCTAGAAAATCTTCCTGAGAAGGGTGTTTCTTTTGGAGATTTTCTCGAGGGGAAAGACAAAATTTTCACAGATCAATACAGTGAAAATTTTGAAGCTACATCAAAACACTCCGGTCATGGTGATTATTCTACAATGCTAAGATTTTATAGAGACGATGACACTATTGTTCTTGAAGAGGAGAAAAAAGGTGAATGGAAAAAAGTATCTTCCTCAGATCAGTCTTTTAAGCTGTTCCCCGTTAAGTCCGATCAGGATGCAGATAAGAATAAGATCAAGTTTCGTTTTGGGCCCAATACAAACAATCGCAATCGTTCTTTCGAAGTCGATAAAGACACCTTACAGCAAATTTTATTTCCGGAATCCAACAGTGCAGAGTAACAAAGGTATTTTATGTTCGACATTTGTTCAATGAACGATACCATAAAACTTGGTCATTAATGCAGGGACAGGGAATGGATGAGGTTAAAGACAATCCAGGTGATACTTCCTCGGTAGAAAATACCGGGTCATGGGCCACGTGGGCAGATGGTGAATTTAGAGTAGATCGGTCAAAATTAAATAGCCCTGATATTGGATGGTTTAAGAGGTGGTTACTTAACCGTAAGATTTGTAATGTCGAGCGAGTGGTCAATTCCAGTGATGTTAACGCTGATTCCGCGTTTCGCGAGACAATAGTAGATGCAGTAAAGGTAGCTATATGCAGCTTTTGCAATTCGCCCGTAATCCAGAACCCATGGACGATATTTGGGGCTATAAGGTATGCAAATACATTATTTGAAAGGACTGAGTCTACAATCCGAAAAAAACAAACCCAGTTTGGTGAAAATGCCCAAAAATTTTTTGAAAAATATCAAAATTTGTCAGATGAGATAAAATCTAACCTCCAATCTAACCTCCCAATTGAGTTACGTAATATCCTGCGCAACAACGGGAAAGGATTGCTTAGTAACGACCAATTAAAAAAAGCTGAGAAAATAGTGGCCACTATGCAGGGTATATTAGAGAATAAGTGGCGTAGGCATTCTAAAGCAGGCAATTCCTGGCTACAACAGGTACAACTAACTCGGTGCCTGAATCGAAGAGGCGATTTTTCACAGGAAGAGATAAAAAGAGTAGAAGAAAATTTGATAAATGCTCTTAATGAGAACGCAGGAAACGAAATTTTTTATGAAGAAGTAGAAAAAAAAGATACAACCGTAAGCTCCAATGGGATTGATAAAGAGAAAATACAGCTTAGTCAAAAGCCTGAAATAAAATTCGAAAAAGAACTAAAATTTTATTTTGGCGAACCATACCTCGCTATTAATATTAAAAATGACAATCAGCAAGAGACGGTGTATGTAAAATTGGAAGATACTTTTTGCGGTGTTGAGCGGCAGAATGAAAAAGATGTAATAATTTTTTCAATTCCGTTGACCCATGATGAGAAATTTGACGTACTGACGAGGGAAGGCAAACAGATTGAATATTTAACATACACCATCTCACCCTCAGACGAGCTTAAAGATTCTCTCGTGGAAACAAATTTGCTGGACTTGTCGCAAGATGATCTCCACCAAAATACACTGTCTAAATTCAAAATAAAGCTTGATGATGCAGCAGCAATTGGAGACCCTCAGAAACAAAATGACACTCCGTTCATATATGCGCCCGGTCCTGGTGCAAAACGGGCTACCAAACCAAAATATGATTATGGCGAAGTTGAAAATTTTCTGCAAAAGAACGACGCTTTACCGGATCCGAGTATAAAACGTTTTTATATCCGGTCGTCGGACGGTGAAACAAAATTCTCTCTTTATTTTAACAATGGAAGTTTAGACTCAGTTCGCATATTGAGGTTGAACAATGGAAAATTAGACGTTTCAGGGTGGTTGACAAAGATTGCGATACTTAATAATAATGACAACAGTGATACAGTAACTTTTCAGTGCAAATATCGGTCTGGAGGTGAGGAACGTACTGAAGAAATTACAGTGAAAAAAGAAAATTTATTGCAGTGTAAAAGAGGCAAGCAAGACGCAACTGACAATCCGCCACTTGATGTTTATCTTACAAGAAATGGCTGGTTCCCAGCTAAAGACGGGAATCTGATTTTGAAATCAGCAGATGGCCAAATTCGAATTAAGATTACCAACTCCATCTGGAATCCGGTATCTGTAAGTGAAAAAGACGGAGAGTGTACCGATACTAGCCAAAGTTTTCGAGCGTGTAACGTTGTTGTATCTAATGTTAAAAATGATGGTAAGCAAGTTCGACTATCGTTTAAACCTGCACTTGATGATAGGGGCCAAAAGATACGTCCGGACCAGGAAAAACAGGATATCATATTTGACATAAGCGAGCTTGAGAACCTTGGCAAATCAGACAAAAATTGAGCAACGCTTTAGATATTATCTTGCTGAAAAATATGCATTAGTGAACGATGGTTAATATTTTCCTTGCCACTCCTGGGCTGGGAAATTTTTTGATCATAGGTATGATTATTGGTATCGAAAGCTCATGTGATGAATCTGGGCTTTCTGTTTTTGATCGAGTAGCTGGAGTTTTGTGGAATGATGTATATTCACAGATCGATCTACATGCAGAATATGGTGGAGTCGTGCCAGAACTTGCGGTACGCGAGCACATAAAAACATTCCCTATACTATTAAGTCGACTTATTCGTAATTTTAATAAGGATGATATCGATTCTATCGCGGTTACTGTTGCTCCGGGATTACCCGGATGTTTAGCCATCGGACAGGCAGTTGCACATGCGCTGGCCATAATATGGAACAAGCCAATCAAACAGATCAACCACCTAGATGGTCATATCTTTTCTCCGTTTATCGAGGTGCACAAGCAGTATGGCGATAAATTTCCAGAAATGTTCCATTCTTTACTGCCTCATCTCAGCCTACTTGTGTCCGGCGGCAATACGCGCTTACAAATTATCGATTCCTTTGGCAAACTGCACGTTTTGGCAGATACACAGGATGATGCCGCTGGCGAAGCTTTTGATAAGGGAGCAAAACTGCTTGGATTACCATATCCTGGCGGGCATCTTATCGAAAAATTCGCACGTCTTGGAAATCCTAAACGCTACGATTTTCCACGTGCATATCGCGGTACAAGTGAGCTAAAGTTTAGTTTTTCCGGTTTAAAAACAAGTCTGAGATATTTCTTGGAAAACGAATCGGAAGAAAATTTCGAACGAAATAAGTGCGATATTTGCGCTTCATACCAGGAGGCAATTATAGATGCGCTCGTCGAAAAAGTTGAATTATGTTTGACGGATTCTCCCAAAAGTGTCGGTGTTTGCGGTGGAGTATCTAACAATCAAGTATTACATGATCGCCTGTTTGAAGTATGCTCCAGACATGAAATCCCATTACTTGTTCCCGATAAGGCCTATACCGGCGATAACGCAGCAATGATAGCATTTGCGGCATATATTGAGGAAGTTTTAAACAAAGATTAAAATACCCGTAAACGAAAAACTTTTCCCCAAAATGGTTATTTATCGGGATCAATGTAGCACTTTGCCCCTAGCTCAGGGTCATTGATAGCTATTTTTTACAGAGTATATACTTTTTAGATTGTAAAAGGCGTAAATATCGATACATTACTTTCTCGCGTATAGGAGCAGTGGAATAATGAGCAACAATAATCTAATCGTAGATCAAAGTTTAATTAGCAGCGCAGAGCATCCTAACAATAATTCCAATATTCAGCAATCGGATTCAACAGGCCCTTCACCAAAATCCCATGGAATTGAGATAGGGAAATGGATAAAAGACCGAATTGTTGCCAAGCTACAGCAATACAACGAATCGGCAGGTGATGAAAATAATGTTATAAGAAATACAATTTCAGCGCTCATAAATAATAACCTTAGCACATCAGCATTAGCTTGGGAACAGTTTAAGGCAATATTTGTTTTGATATACGCAGCATATGCGAGTCGTAAATCTCAATCAGCCTCAAATAGCTTTGTTTTGTCACAAGAGACACAAAATAATTCCCAAAATATCTCTGCCGAAGAAAGTATGGATACGATATCCAGCGATTCTGATCTACAGGAAGAAGATCAGAACGTTTCCGTAAACCGTAGCATAAATATTTCTGAATCTGAGAAAGCTGAGCTTAAACAAAATGCTGTGACATTTTATGCAAGATTTGACAAGGTATCCGATAATGCCAAGGCTATTTTCGGTCAATCTATGTTCGCCCGTGGGGCAAACAGATCAGGAATGGACAAATACGCGTTAAACTATGCAAATGGCGCACTAAATGCTGCAATAATTGTGGATAAGTTTCAAGGCATATCTGATTCAGGTGTACAAGAAATCGTTTTGGAACATCTCCCTCCAGCAATTCAGACCGTTATAAATAGCAACGGTATGGGTCTCATTGATGATAACTCATTCGAGGAATGTAATGGTTACCTGAATTCTGCAATATTTTATTGCCAATTTAATGAGCTCGACGAAAGTGTCAGAAACAGTGTCCAGGGAAAACTTTCTGGAGACGCGTTATCGATTGTAAAAGATGAAAAAGTGTTTGATAATTTTGACGATAACCAGCTCCAGGCAGCAACAGAAGTGGTGCACGATACGCTCTCTGAATTTCAGGAAAATGCCAGAAAAATTGCATCAAAATTCCGAGAAATTACCGGAGACAACGTGGGGCTGAAGCGAGAACTTGCAAAAAAACCTGAGGATCAAGACATACTGAGGATCCTCGAGGACATCATCAATAACCCAGAGGGAGAAGTTCTCAGTGATGCTGAGTATTTAGAAGTAAATAATCGGCTAAATTCCCTAAGCATTCAACATAGGATATCAGGGTTGCACGAAACAGTTCAAGAAGCTATTAAGAAACCATTTATGCGGTATGGGAGAACTTTCCCAACTCGTATAGGCGATGCAGACTTCAATCAAATGAACGAGATGCTCAAAAAAGATGCGCCCATGGCTTCCCAATTTTACACGAGATTTTCACAGCTTCCGCAAGAGGTCCAAGAATTTGCTAAAGGTAGTTCTCCTTATATGCAACAAACTTTACGAGATATTGAAAATAAAGGAACCCTCAGTGAAGACCAGCACAAACAATCAACTGAAATACTGAATGCTCTTTCACTTAGGTGGGAATTTGATCATCTTTCTCCCAACAGTTTTGAGCCGCTTCTGCAACGTAGGTCCAACAGGCAATACACAAACGATGAGTTAAGAAGTATTCAAGAGAGGATTAAAAGTAATCTACGTAAGGAAATTAGTGAAAATGCTCAAACAGGAACGGACAGTATAATTGCAGAAAAATTGCTTAACACCATAAGTAACCCAATATCTGTTGGTTTGAGCAATGATGAGTTTGAGCCGGTGAAGATAAAGTTAAGGCAGCTACGTACGGGTGCGGAGGAAGCGGTACTGCGTGAACAAAAAGCAGAAGATAAAAAACCGCTTAATAGGGTGAAAAATGCTGTCTTAAATGTTATCTCAACTCTTAGTAAAAAATCAGACCCAAGCTCAAAATCTACCTCAACTGACAAAGTCTTCAGAAATTCTTCCTCAAAACGTGAAAAACCCCCTGAGACAAAACCGAATTCAAACCTTCCATTTGAAGATTTTGGACAATTTTAAGCGCTTTGATTTCATCCAATCCCTGCACACGTGCATTTTTAAAAAAGCTTGACTGGTGATTTTTTAAGCCGTATTAAACGGGGCCGGGTCAGTTCGGCTGAAAAATAAAGCGTCTTGTGATATTTTTATGCACGATTTGCGGGTATAGTTTAGCGGTAAAACATCTGCTTCCCAAGCAGGGGTCGGCGGTTCGATTCCGCCTACCCGCACCATGTGAGAGTGGGTTAAAGTGCGGAGATGCGGTCTATGTGTAGTGATTTTGAAAAAATCCGTGAGGCTCCATGAAACAGGAAGATTTCTCGATACCAAGGTGCAAGTGGGTTAATTTAAAGAACCCGCTTTATATCGATTATCACGACTCCAATTGGGGTATTCCGGAGCACAATGATGGCAAGTTGTTTGAATTACTGCTTTTGGAAAACTTTCAAGCTGGGCTGTCCTGGGAATGTGTGTTGAACAAGTGGGAAAATTTCCGGTCATCTTTTGACAATTTTGATGTCAACAAAATTGCGAATTATGATGAAGTGAAATACTTGGAGTTGCTCACGAACCCCGGGATTATCCGCAATAGATTGAAAATAAATGCAGTCATCGAAAATGCGAAAATTTTCAAACAGATTCAAGCAAAATATGGTTCGTTTGGCACCTACATTTGGGGATTTACAGACAATCAAGTCATTTTCGAAGAGTACACATTACGTACGACATCACCGTTATCTGATACTATCTCAAGAGACCTGAGAAAGCATGGGATGAAATTTGTGGGTTCAAGCATCATTTACGCTTATTTACAGGCCATCGGCATAATCAACGGTCATGGCAAAGAATGTCACTTATATCATAAAAATATAATTTGATTCTTGTTTTAGCCTCTCGGGTTATAAAAACACTCGTTTCTGCCAGCATGATTCCTGACAAATTAGTAGATATCTAAATGTAATATTTCGCGAAATAGCCCTAATTTTAGCCAAATATTTTTTTAAGCTCAATGGTTAAATTATATTCATGAACTTCTTCGTTAATTGTGTATTTTCCCTTAATAGTTGCATGTTCGGGATCGTCCTGAATGCCAAATATTGCGGGATTTTCCAAAAAAATGTCCTTGGCACCATCGTGCGACAAACGAAAATTAATTCCATTAATCATCAATTTTGCATTACTCAGACCTGATCCTTCTACCGAAATAACTTTTTCTATCCCAATAAATGATGTAAAATTGGTCGTTATGAAAGAGGCAAGAGGCATCCCTTGCGGTGGAATATAGGCCGAACAAATATCATATTCTTGGTTTAGTAAATCACTTACTTTGGCTATATAAGTACCATTATATTCTTTACCTTGACTGTGGCGCCAATGACACTTAATTTCGACCAATTCAGGTTTGTTTTCGACTGGATACAAAGAACAACTAGTGGTTTTAAAAAATTGACCAGATGTGCCGAAGTACATGTTTCCTTTATGAGTAATTGTAAATTTTACCTCATTTTGTAGAAGGTTACCTGAATACATTTCATTTGCACAAATGACTCTGATGTGCCTTGCCTCGGGCAAGGCATCATTTGCAATTAGTAAAGTTTCAGGATTCATACCATTAGCTATAGTTTTGTTACCCTTTTTTTGTTGTAACACATCGCTTTTTTTAACTTGATACGAGAATGGTATTCGAGTACCAAATTTTTGGTATTCTCCGTTGACTTTCACAAATTCACTGCCTTTGCCAAAAGACAGTGTGACATTCTGTACATTAAAACGTTCTCCATCTATACAAAGCGAAGAAATATCTCCATCACGATTTATGTAAAACTTTGGATCATTTTCTGGATTTTGGTCATTTTTGGCTACAAAAACGGCCTCTTTTTGTGGAAACAAAACCCCATTTTTTTCAAAAAATTCTTTAGGCCTGTATATAAAATAGTTTCCAGTTGATACTTTTTTTAAAATATCGTTCATGTTTAATGAGAATCGTATGCAATCAAGCAGGCCCGGACTGTGTATGTTATTAAATGTGGAACATAGGTTCTTCCAAGTTATGTCCAAAGCAGTATTCATGCTCTCGACACTTTTATTACCGTTTTGAGCGTCAGACTGTTCAGCACACCTCTGGGAGAGACCCGTATTAACAATCTTACTAGCAACCCAGCAAGCAAATTGCAGTATCCATATGCATATTATACTTAATCCTGCCCAATTTAGGTGCGGTCCATCAGGTCCGAGTGTGGCCCCATTAGCATCGTGTTTTATTTCATGATATTGTTGTGTTTGAGGATCTTTAACACTCATACTGTTTTCTCCATCCGTATTCACCATCGGTTTTTAATAAACCGACAACTGCGAGCTATACTAAATCTCCAAGATCAACATAAAACGATTCTTCATGTATTTGAGATGGATTGCTATCATCAGTCCATTGTGCCTTGATAATGGCGTGTCTATGGTCATTTGTAATGGCAAATATTTGAGGATTTTTTAGAAATTTCGAACTTGGATTGTGAGAGAGATCTTTTAAATTTTCGCCAAAAGCATAAGAAAAAGTTGCATTGTTTTTATTGCGTATAATTTTGAACCGTACGCGCTGATTGTTATGTACCGCTTTTAGCTCTCTGGAAACCGTTTGATTTTGTCCAACATCCCACTTAACAATTTTATCTAATCGCTTCAGAAATTCATCCAACTCCATCCCTTTCGAAGATTCATTCGAATTAATCTTCTCTTTATCGTCAACTTTCACTTTTGGTGCATCGCTCAGTACCTGCTGTATACGCATATTATGTAGACCAACATTACATGAAAAAGGTGTAGATGTGTCGTTATTAGATTTGTCGCAATATGTCCCAGTGATAATGCCTGACTTCAAATCGGTTCTTTTTATCTTAACATTTTGTGCTTCAACGAAAGAATCGGGGCTGTTTCCCCAGCCAATACGAATTGTATTGCCTTCGGCTATCTGTATGCTTTTGATTCTTTTAGGATTCGCGTCGCTTACATCGAAAGAAAAATTACAATTAGAATCTAGGCTCGAAAAATTACCTTCTTTCAAATGTTCAAGAAAATCTCGCTCTCCCGTTGCCTCGTACGAATCGGCTTCAATTTGCCGTGTTTGTTCTATGTTAACTGTAATTAAACCTTCAACAAGACGAGGATTTTCATAATACCTACGCGGATCTAGATCTTTGAAATAGCACCATGGCCGTATATTATACTTACATTTAATGCTGAGCTGCTTTTTTTCTGGTTCAAAGTCCAGATGAACATAGCTTAAATCATACCAAGCATCGGTTCCAGCCAATTGTGCATAAAATTTTCCATCATGATCGATTTTTATTTTGATTCCTTTGTTAGTCTCTTCTTCATCGTCTTCATCTTCGTCACAGGCCTCTATAATCGTAACCTGTCCTTCTTTGGGCAGCATCTTGTTTTTCTGTAGAAATTCATTATGTTCGGAATCAGGAATTGATATTGTGTAATTTTTAAGGTCATCCTTCTTGATCTTACCGGAAAAATTTTTCCACCTACATTCATTACTACAATATTCACCTGTAATTTTCACGTTTCCTTGCTCATCATCCGCAAGCTTGATGTTTCGCGTGAAATAACAGGTTGAGGGACAATTATTCCATCCATCTTTCCCTAAAAATACACGACCGTCCTCTATATAAAAACAATAGTCCTGCTTCGCATCTTTAACTTTCGTATCTCCCCATTCTTCTATCGTTATTTTAGAAAATAATCGCTTTATATTGGCAGTAGGAATATTGTGCTCTTCCAGGTAGGAAATTTTCGGATGTTCTTCCCAGATCAGATCTTTCTTGTTGATTGTACAAGTTTTTTTCTGCTTAAAAAATTCCCCAGGCTTAGAAATTTTATAACTCAAGGTTAATTGTTCATCGTCGTTAGGAATCGGAAATATTTTAACATCGCTACATTTATCATAAATACCACGATCATCACAATCGCTATATTCATTATGATCGCTACAATCATCATTCTTGGTACGATTTGTTTCTTTTGTTGTTTTACTACTAAGCACATGGACACCGAGAGGCTCGTAAGGACCCGATTCTATCTTAAATCGATCATTTTGATCATTTGAAGAAATATAGAACTTGAAATAATAATTTTCTCTCGAAAGATCATGTGATTTACACAAATAATCCAAGAGAGAAATACCTTTTTCGGGGATCTCATTGGAACCATTAACAGCGTAATGTATGCTGCCGAGCATATTTCGTGAAAATCGTATACAATCAAACGGGCCTAGACCGTACTCGTACATTCTATTAAATATGGAGCATTGATTCTTCCAAGTTGTATCCAAAGCATCATTCATGCTCTCGATACTTTTATCACCATCTTGAACACTATTACTACCGTTTTGAACATCAGATTGCTTAATACGCCTCTGGGAGAGGCCTGTATTAACAATCTTACTGGCAACCCAGCAAGCAAATTGCAGTATCCATATGCATATTATACTTAATCCTGCCCAATATAAGTGCGGTCCATCAGGTCCGAGTGTAGCCCTATTGGCATCGCACTTTATTTCACGATATTGTTGTGTTTGAGGATCTTTAACATCCATACTGTTTTCTCCATCCGTACTCACCACCAGTTCTCAATAAACTGACAACTGCAGATGATTGTAATATTTAATACATGTCTTGTAAATTCAAAAAGTAATCCCTTATCTTAAGAAGATTGACAGTTTAGAAATTTTGAACACCTCGGATAGAGAGCATGGAAAAACAGTTGATATTTGTTTTTATTCTATTTATTGCTACCTCACAAACCACTTGACGCGCATCATACCGACAAACCTTGGCTAAAACGCCTGCATTACTCCCTCAAGATAATCTTCACTATCCAATTGAAGATCATTTTCAATGAGTTCTTAAAACGATAGTGTGCCGAAAAGAATACTAATCTAGCGGTATGAAAGATATTTTTGTGGAACTTTTGTGTGCTTCCCACTTTCCATCGAAAAATCTATCAGAAAATCTATAACGAGGATACGTGTCTCAAAATTAGCTAGGCTGATTCTTTCTCAGTAAATCATCTAATTTAACTTTGTACTTATAAT
>JAIDVZ010000146.1 GCA_029059365.1 Opitutales bacterium
CATGGTAAAAACTCATCCTTCCACAGCAAACATAAAAATCATAAATAATCATAAAAAATATCTTGACTAGCCCAAACCGTATCTAGCTTAGTCCCCAGGGTAAATCGGATATAGATGGCAAATAAAAAAGCAGCACAAAAAGATGTTTCGCAAACCACAACGCGTACTGCGCGAAATCGGTCGGTTCGCAGCAAATTAAGAACGTTAGCGAGAAAGGTGCACGATCTTTCATCCGCTTCTTCGGACAAGGCAAGTGACGCGGCTAAAGAATATGTTTCCGCACTTGATAAGGCAGTAAAGCATCATGTTATACACAGTAATGCTGCTGATCGACGCAAGAGTGCACTTTCCAAAGTGATTTTTAAATAGAATTTCTCCCATCCCAATCCCATCCAGCCCCCAATAGTTTTCTATTGGGGGCGTTGTTTATCATGGCCTTCATGCTTAAAATATGAGCTGACTGCTGCGCATTATTTTCGTGGGTAGAAAGACGAATCTGAGTTCTTTAATTCCCCAATTGAAATTTAAAACAAACCCAAGAAAAGAGCTCATTTTTCTTAATTAAACGTTGATGCAAAATCTGAACTAGAGTACCAGCGCACATATTATACCGCACAGAAACGCTGGGACTGTGATGTGCATGAAGGCAGGCAAGACTGTGTCTGAAATATGATTATGCTGTCCATCGGCATTTAATCCCATCGTCGGACCAAGTGTTGAATCAGAGGCCGGAGAACCGGCATCACCGCATATACCAGAGACCGCCACAATTATTATGGTAGTAGCTGGGCTAAACCCAAGTTTTAGGCAAAGCGGGACATACACAGTAGCGACTATTGGGATAGTTGAAAAACACGATCCGATACCAACAGATATCAAAAATCCAACAGATAACATACCGACTACAGCTAATACTCGACTATCTCCTACGCATTGTGCGAGCCAATTTATAAGGACGGATATGCCGTTCGTTGCGTGAATAACCCCACTAAATCCAGCAGCAGCAAGCATGGTAAAAGAAATTCCTGCCATCATCTTAAACCCGTCGCTGACCACCTTCTCAGATTCACTGCGACAAACAATACCTAAACATAAAAATACAAAAAATCCGGCAAGCGCACTAAGGATGACTTCTCTAGTAACAAGCTGTATCACCAACGCCACTAAAATCGCTGAAATTGAGGCAATAATCGCCTGTGGTGATTTAGCTATGCTTTTATCTATGGGGGCGATATCTGGTTTATTTTGATAAATACGATGCTTTCTGTATCGAAATAACGAAATGAACACGCCACACACCATCGCAATTGCAGGAAATTTTAAAGCACTGACAACTTCATTCAAGTTAACTTCCAAGCCATTAATGCTCAGATGATTTCGCATAATATTATCGAGAAAAATTTCACCAAATCCAACGGGAATTATCATATAGGACACAATCAATCCGCATGTAATTATACATGCAAAAGCGCGCCTATCGATTTTCATAAAATTGAAAACCTTTAACAAAGGCGGGATAAGTATTGGAATGAATGCAATGTGCACAGGGATCACATTTTTACACGCGATTGCCATTAGACCAATAGACAAAAAAAACATATATTTCGTAAATCCAACATTGCTATTAGAACTAGATTGTATTTTTTTTATCAACCACTCTGCAAGTAAGTCAGGCAATCCAGAGTGCGCAACTGCAGATGCAAATGCCCCCAAGATCGCATAGCTTAAAGCGATTTTTGCGCCTGCACCTAGTCCGTTAGAAAAAATATTTATAGTATTATGGAGTGTCAATCCATCAACCAGGCCACAAAACAGTGCGCCAGCGGTTAATGAAATTACAACGTTTACGTGAAAAACACACAATGCAAATACTAAAATGACGGATAATAAAACTGAATTTCCCAAGATCATCGATGTTCAAGACTGAAGATCGTTCACCTAGAACGCAATCTCAAACTTAGGCTTTCCGTGACTTCTCGATATATACCCATACCGTGCTTATATCAACAGGACTGATCCCACTTATTCTGGATGCCGCCCCTAGTGTCACTGGTCGAAATTTCTGCAACTTTTGGACAGTCTCTGTTTTCAAACTTTTTACTTGCTGGTAATCAAATGTGTCTGGAATTTTGACCATATCCATATCACCAGCTTTTTTGATGCGCTTATACTCGCGTGCCATATAACCAGCATATGTTACTCGATAAACAACTTCATCCCTGATCGCCTGTGATTCACGCACAAACTCATTTGGCAAATCGATACCATTCGTTTCACCAAACTTTCGGCGTAATAAATCTGCAAAACTGATACCATCTTGATGATTGTTTTCGAACCACACGGTCCAATAATTTATCCGTTCAGCTTTATGACGAGTTTGTTTAAGTCGGTATCCGTCCAAAGTGCCACATTTTTCAGCGATATCAAGCAAACGGACATCTGCACTTCCATGATTAAGCAGTAATCTATATTCCGATCGACTAGTAAACATACGGTACGGTTCTTCTGTTCCCTTAGTCACCAGATCATCAACCAGTACACCGATATAGGAATCATACCGAGTTAATGTAATCAGTTCCTGCCCGAGACTTCTACGAGCAGCATTAATGCCGGCCAATATCCCCTGCCCCGCTGCTTCTTCATAACCGGAAGTACCATTGATTTGTCCCGCACAAAAAAGATTATGTATCACTTTTGACTCTAAAGTTGGAAATATTTGTGTTGGCGGGATATAATCATACTCCACGGCATATGCTGGCCGCATAATTTTTGCATTTTTTAATGACGGAACGCTATGTATAACCCGTTCCTGCACATCGAACGGTAAACTAGTGGATAAGCCATTAATATACCACTCATCAGTCCCATCTCCCTCTGGCTCAAGAAACAATCTATGCTGGTCACGATCTTTGAAGCGCATATATTTATCCTCGATACTTGGACAATATCTTGGCCCAACACCTGTGATTTCGCCAGAATATAGAGGGGATCGTTTTATGTTTTTGAAAATAATTTCCTTTGTCTCAAAGTTTGTATGATCTATCCAGCACGAGCGCTGCATATCACATAAA
>JAIDVZ010000147.1 GCA_029059365.1 Opitutales bacterium
GTTTTAGACGATCGCTAGAGCATGGAAGACGACGCGCGGAAGGACAAATATAAGGTAACTGCTTGGGTTGTATGGTTGGTGTCCGTAATTTTCTACTTATATGAATATCTAGTACGGGTCGCCCCAAGTGTGATGGAGCAGGAACTTGAGGTTGCTTTACAAGCGACTCCCGCTGCCCTCGCTGGTGCATTGGGGGCATACTATTTTGTATATGCGCCAGTGCAGCTTCTGGCCGGGGTATTACTCGATCGATTCGGTGGTCGTAGGGTCCTTATCCCAGCGTCATTACTAGTTGTTCTCGGATGTTTGTTTATAGTACTACCGTCTGTTACACTATGTTCTATCGCAGTTGGTCGATTCTTTATGGGTCTTGGATCTGGGTTTGGGTTCATAGGTGTTATGTACCTTGCAGCTGTTTGGTTCCATCCTGAAAAACTTGCTCTGATATCCGGTTTAACGACCTCATCTGGAATTTTAGGGGCTCTAATCGGGCAAATCCCGTTGTCCCACCTCACCGACGTGGTTGGTTGGCGATCAGCGTGGATATATATAGCTTTTGCTGGCGTAATTGTTACCCTATTATTGATGATTTGTATCCCAAAAACACCGGTTTGGGAAAGAAAAAAATTAGAGGCCAGGAATGAAGATTTTGCGCTAAAAAATCTATCGAGTGGCTTGTGGGCAGTGTGTAAAAATCGGCAGACATGGATAATCGGATTTGTGGCTTGTGCGCTATATACCCCATTTGTGGTATTTGGTGATTTATGGGGCGTTCAGTATGTTCGTTTGGTAGCAGATATCACGAAACAGGATGCTGCATGTGTAGTAGGAATGTTCTACATTGGTTGGTTGATCGGCAGTCCATTATCCGGATACATCGCTGATAGGATGGGATGCCGACGTCGATTATTGATATGTGGTAGTTTTTTATCCTCAATTATTTTGGGCGTTATATTTTTATTACCGATTTGCTCACCGTTTCTTTTAGCATTACTGCTCTTTGCTTGTGGTGTTGTTTCGAGCCCACAAGTCGTATGTTTTGTATGTAGTCTGGATGTTAATCCCGCATTTGCGAAAGGTAGTGCGATTGCTGTTGTTAACATGATCGTTATGCTAGTCGGCGGGATATTTCAACCAATAATCGGTTGGTTGATTCATGCAAACGGTGGGGCATACGATGCTCATTCATTCCGTTGCGCCATGCTATTACTTCCACTATTAGTAATATCCGGGTTTTTCACCGCATTTTTCATGCGCAGCGACAGAGCATAGCACCCCAATCCATCCGAGCCACTCTACCAAAAATCATTAGCTTTAACACGCGAGTTCAGAGCTCTTTCGTGGCATTGTTCTTACTTCGATCTACGGCCTCTCCCTCTTTTTCCCTTGATAACTTCGGCAATGATTTTCGCCCTCTCTTTGGCCTCTTTATTACTTTCGTTAAGCAATTGAGTTTTTCTCGCATCCAAGGCCTTGAGCAAAACATCCGATGGAATTTTTTTACTAAATAAACCACATAACTCCTTACGCCATTGCGACGGTTCTCGGAATTCGAAAACTGCGTTTATCCAACCTATGGCTTCACCGTCCGCTTTACCTTTGCTGTACACACCACTGTACCCAGCTAAGTGTTCACGCATATATTCATCATTTTTATGAAGCTTTATATTTTCTTCGTTATTTATCATGCACATAAACTCATTCCTCACTTCTTCGTTTGATACATATTGTTTAAATTCATCCTCAGTCTTAAATTTATCCAAAAGAGACAACGCTATAATGCGCTGTTTTAGTCGATCCCAAGATTCAAAATTGGCATTTTCTTCATTAATTTGTATTTTCTTCCCTCCCATCGATATTCCGCCCTTTTCCCATCTATTTTTTATCACCTCGTCGAGTTTCGTATTGTCGTCCGCTTCTTTGTTCTTGTTCATATGTAACACAACACCCATTCTTGGATGGGCCTTGCCCTGACACTTCACATCAGTGTTACTGTCGTTAAAAACGTTAAATGCGCTACAATCTTGATTTGTGTTCTGAAACACAACAATCCCAATCAGATTTTCCGGAGATTTAACTACATCTGGAACCGCATTTGGCGCAAGTTGCTCACCCTCATACTTTGCACTTCTCTTACAAATCACTTCAAGGTTACCGGAACTCTGCATCTCAAAATGTATACAAACTTCATTTTCAGGATCTTCTTCTTCCTCTTCTTCTTTTTGGACCGAATCTACCTTTGCCTCTTCTTCTTCCTCCTCTAATTTATTTCTATCTCTAACAACAAAGAACACATCCGATTCAAGCACTCCTTTACGTCCTCCCTGTTCTGTTGGTACGCCCAGAGGTATATTCAACGTACGAACAAACTCAAATCGGTCATTTTCGTCCCGTAACGATTGACCATCTCGAGCCTGTAAAGGCTTAAATCCTATTACTTGTGCCACATCACGCGCAAACGCTATACCATACTTAGCGTTATCCCGCGTGTATATGTACTTGAAAGAAAGATCCCGCCATGGAGCAAAAAAATATATATCCGGGTTATTCTTGACGATTTTCTGCCCTGTTTCTACAGCAACATCACTGAAGTTGGAATTTGACGCTGGGGAGACGTTACTCATAACGAGGCGCATTCTTGGCTAGAACTACGCTTTGTCAAGGTATTATCTTTTTTTGGTAAAATTTTCAGCAACAATAAACACATTTATTA
>JAIDVZ010000148.1 GCA_029059365.1 Opitutales bacterium
TATAAACGCTAGGCAGTTGCCGAAGAAAAGTTCCTCATCTCCAAACTTTTTACCTTGATTTTTATAAGCTAAATACATGGGCCTGCTCTCTGCAGGTAGATTTGAGCCATCTGGTTCGATATCTGTGAAATTTTTTATATCTAATTTTTTGAGACTCACGAACTTGGAAGTTCCATATTCTGTGATCAGTTGTTTACCTTCTGCTTGTGATACCAATTCGTCAAACGACAATTCATCCTCAGTGGCATCCACCGATTTACCATCTACTTCCGAAGCATCTTCACTGGCTGTCGATTTGGTAAGATCGCCATCGCCTATTTCATCATCGTGGTCACCTATAGTGTCATTCTTATGTGTTGGTTTTGCCGCCGTTTTTACTGGCTCTGCATTGCTTACTGCAGATGTTGTTGTGTTACCATCCAAATATTGGTTTAGCAGTGACATCGCTTCGGCATAGTCCGCATCTATTTGGGCCTTATCTATGTCACTGAGCAGTGTTTTTTTTGTTTTCAAGTCTAAAGGCGTGATCATGTCTTCGTTATTGCCGAGGGAGTTTTTGTCATTTATTCCATTAAATACCAAGGCATTTTGGATATGTTTTTTACCTGCTTCATCGAGTTCTTTTTCTTCATCGTTTGGCGTCGTTTTGTAAAATACCTTACTGTCTCGAACGGAAAGTGTTATCTGTTGAGAGTCCCCTTCCCCTGAAGTTATGTTCAAAATTGCGCCGTTTAATTTCTCAATACCTTTTGCTGAATCGCTCTCCTCGCTTAGTATGAGTGTATTAATCTCTAATTCGTCGGTAAGTTCTTTCAAGGAGACAGTGTCCGATTTAATTTGTCTTATATCGTTTCCTATAGCCGCTTGTCTAAGTTTCACTGCTTCATTAAATATTTTGTTTAAGGCATCTCCGCTTATTAAAACCTTACCATCGGCGCCTTTGATTCCTCCTGCTTTGTTGATTTTAGTTAGGGCAGCATCTCTTATTTTATTTAAGATTGCGACAGTTTTATCTTGTTTTTCGAGCCCTTCAACTTCTTTAAATACCGCGTCTATGGCTTCGTCTGAAATCTTTTGCTCTGAACAGGCTTTTTTGAAGGTGTTTATTTGCTCTGTAAGGCTACCTGAGCCAGATTCAGAGTCTTTGTAACATTCTTTTTGCTTATCAACCAACTTAGAAAGTAAATCTTTTGTTAAAAGTTCTTGATTTTTGGCTGCTGTGTATACATCCCGCACTTCAGTGCTACCGAATTGGAGAGTTTCCACGAATTCTTCTTCAGTTATATCTGCTGTTTCTTTTTCCAAAAATGTAGCTATATTGTCCAACGTTGCAAGCGTCTCGTTAGAAAATTTAGGTTTAATCTCTGTTGTTCCCTTATCTGCTACTGACCAGTTCTGTGGCATGTCGGGTCTTGGCGATCCTCTCCTTTGCGGTATTCTTTGAGATCCAGGAGCTGGTGGTTGGGTATTTTTTTGCTCAGGCTTAGGTGCCAGTGGGCTAGATTCTAGCATTGACGCAGGCTGTTGTGAAATGCCTCGCATGCTGCTCCCTAAATTTTGGCGTGCGTTTTGTATTTCTTGGAGTGTAGGAGCTGCTGGTTGACCAGTATTGTTTGGAACTTTTTTCGTCCATGCTTCATTTAATCCTTCGGAAAACTCTTTAGCGTTGAAATTTTTCTTTGCGGCTTTCTTTTCAGCTTTTTCCTGTGCCTTTTTCTCCTTTATGAAGACTTGTACGTCCTGGAATCTTTCTGCGGCGGTTTGATCGTCCTCCAATTGGAACGTTTCGCGTTGACGTTGTTCCGTTTCAGCGTATGCAGCTTGCGTACCGCTTTCGCGTCTATTCCCAGCAATGACGCCACCACCAACAACGAGTGCTGCTACAGCCAACCCTATGAGTGGGGCAGCTCCACAGGTAGCGATAGCGGCTGCTACAGAAACAATAGCCCCAAGAGCACCTAAGATGATCGCTGGTATTTTTATTTTCCACCCTTCTTTTTTAGCTGCCTTGCTTATGCCTTTCGCGGCATCTAATTCTTCTTGTGTAGGTTTTTTGACACTTCTGCTGCCTATTTTAAAAGATCCTTTGTCTGAGCGCAATTTATCCTGTTTCTTTGTTTGAATGTTATTTTTGTCATCTTGTTGCGCAATGTGAGTTCCTTTGTTTGTAGGAAATTCATTAGATTTCTGTTCTTCAGTTTTTAAGTTTGAATTTGCTGAATTTGAGCCGACTGGTGGCGAATTGTATTCTGACATAATGCCCCAAATTGTACCAATCAATCTGTCTTTGTCAACGTTCGAGCAGGGTAATTTTGTAAAAAAATACTTAATCTAATCTAATCTAATCTAATCTAATCTAATCTAAGAAGGTCATTTTATGTGGCATTTGTTATATTTTTTGATTAGTTTTGTTTGGCTAAGTTTGGTTTTACTGAAGCTACGGTTTTTTCTAATTGTTTTACCAAATTGAATATATCTTGTTTGTTTGATGAGAGGATTGTGTGCCCATCCAGGGGGTTAGCTTCATCCGAAATTTTATCAAATACCAGGGAATTTTTTATGAAATTTAGATATTTTTCAAAGTTTTGCTGGTCTTCGACAATGCTTCCATCTTCCTCCACAAAAAATATATTACC
>JAIDVZ010000149.1 GCA_029059365.1 Opitutales bacterium
TTTTCTTTAGACTGATGGTTTCAAATTTGTATTTTTTTTACACATGAAAATGTCGTAAAAAAATGATAGGTGTTGGTTCAAAAGAAAGACTTAGAATTAGAGAAAAACACAACAGCTAGTATGGTTTTTTTCTAAAGAAGTTCTGAGAGCAAGAATATCTATAACGGTTCTGGTTTGTGTTGCTACAGTGTATTTATTTATTTTTGACAAAAGATCCAATGTGTTTAGCCATCGATTATGAGTAAAGCAAGTGGGATATCAAGGGTTAGGTGCTATTTTGATGCACAAAGTATAAGCGATGTCTGGGTAAATTCCGATAGTAAGGCTTCTTCTCCAAGGGTGAGTCGAGTAGTTTTCATAGAAAACAAAACGATAAAATCTGAGCCAAAATTTTTAAACAAGGCACTGAATAAACGAATTTTGGAAAAAATAGCAGATGGCGAGGCAGCTGTTAGCGAAATTTGTCAAAAATGCCGAGATTTAGAAATCAGTTTGCTCGAAGCGATTGCGAGTAACCCTAAATATGGCGTTCAATATCTAGGTATGAAAGTGCAGCCAGATGGGCATGTGTGTATCGAGCTTAAGTTGGAGCTAATTAGGATGTTATGGGAATCTCTTGGCAAATATAGACGATGGTTTAACATAACTCCGGATTTAATTATCAAAATACACAAAAATTGCCCATCTGAGATGAGTAGCCAGATAAGACGTGTGCTTACATCTCTTGCCAAAAGACATAATGTAGAGTTGGCATATTTTAACGCTGGGAAAAATTCTGGTTTTGGTTTTGTTTGTCGCTATAATGACGTTCCTGTTTCTGACGAAATTAAGGCTACATTCAATGAAGAAGATATGCGTGAGCAATTTCCAGACTATATCCTCGACCTTGTAGACGAGTGTGTTGAGAAGGCGATACCTGGCAAAAAATTTACTTTATCGAGTATGACGCATTGGAGCGAGGATGGTGTCATAAGGGTCAGTATACCAATTAGCTCCAATATCAATTAACCTTGAGTATAAATTCAAAACTCTTTCTTAAATTGTATGATGGAGGCGAGCACCATTGCAATGCCGCTGCACATCACTTGCCGAAGTTCCGTGTTGAAAATCACAAAGAAAGTTGACCAGATACCTTTTATATTTTGGTGCGAGCGAAGGGACTCGAACCCTCGACATCCACCTTGGCAAGGTGGTGCTCTACCAACTAAGCTACACTCGCAAAT
>JAIDVZ010000015.1 GCA_029059365.1 Opitutales bacterium
GTTGTTTGATTGTTGATGGTGTTGCGTTGCATCACTTGTTGATTGTTCGTCAACACGATTGTTGTTTGATTGTTGATAGTGTTGCGTTGCATCACTTGTTGATTGTTCGTCAACACGATTGTTGTTTGATTGTTGATGGTGTTGCGTTGCATCACTTGTTGATTGTTCGTCAACACGATTGTTGTTTGATTGTTGATGGTGTTGCGTTGCATCACTTGTTGGTTGATTCAATGTAGCCGGGATTTTGCGCATTGCACTTAAAAGATTTAGCGCTCCATTTATTGTTTTTGAAAAACTATCCGATTCCCTTAAAATGCTCGACGCTGCCATTTCTCCCTCGTCGGTGGGAAACCGGCCTGGCTCACGCATAATTGTCAGGATTTCATTTATAAAACCATCTACTGTTTCACGCGTTATTGGATCAAGTCTCCATTTTATGTCTTCTAGTGCACTCAACGTGCTCTCTAACTCATCTAAAGACGGATTTAATCCATTACGTGTTTTGTATAATGTTTTCGCCATGAAAAATGGCAAAGTTTCCGTGTGAAAATGCAAACTTCTCAATATATACTGAAAATTTTTTGAAAAAGATAGGTTAGATGAATACCTTTCTTCGTTAACGGCTTTTAACATTTCTTCAAACGCTTTTGCAAGCTCATTTGGAGATCGATTCGGTTCATTAATAATTCTCAAAGTATCGCCAAATTTTATAAAAACTGGTGAAGAGATATGTAAAAATTGAACCATTTCATTAAAATCTATAGCAAAATCACGTAGAAATTGGTTTGGCTCGTACTCTTCACATAATTTTTTTGCCTGTTCAATTGTAAATAAACTTTTCGAATTTGCTACTCTCAGCATTTCAGTGAATGCTATGGCCAGGTCATTTCGAGGTCGATCTATATCATATGACGCATTGATACTTGAGGCTAATTCATTTAAAGATGGGTTTTGTTCATACATTTCATGTAATGCTCTTGTTAATTCATTTGTGGATGGATCTAATTCGCTTGTTCGAACCCTAAATATGTTGCGAAGCACCCCTTCAATTTCACGTACTGTTTCATCATGTGGGTTATCTGAATCTGATACTTCATCTGAATCTGATACTTCATCTGAATCTGATACTTCATCTGAATCTGATACTTCATCTGAGCGAAAGTTTAATTCGGACAGGCTGTTTATAATTTCTGATATTTCCTCAAGTTTTTCTCTGTCGGATTTAGACTTGTCGTTGTATATAATTGAAATTTGCAATGCTTTAGCGGAAAAAATTCTGTTTCTGGTAAAAAATTTGATAGTATCTTCATCCAATGTTAAATTATTACGCGATACATTGTTTGGATCTGGTTCATCCGCTTCAGGATCTTTATCGGAGAGATCATTCATTACGTTAAGTATCCCCTCTTGCAGCGTCCGATCGTTTGCTAGTTCAACGAGTTTGTTTATGAAGTTCCATAGGGACGTTAATTTACCATCGGTTAACCGAATATTAACATC
>JAIDVZ010000150.1 GCA_029059365.1 Opitutales bacterium
GTATAAAAATGGCTTAAATAAGATTAAGTTCAGGTTTTTTTGATTTTTTTGTCTTTTTTTTGATTTTCTAACCAAAAATCTAAGGTTTTTCGATCCTCATGATACGTTATTCCATGCCATTTGTCGGTTGTTAGAAGAACGTTTACTTTACACCTACCTTCAGAAATTGCATTATTCACTGCATGTGGCAGATAAAATTCGTCATTAACGGGATCAGAAATGTTTGATTTAAATTTTTGCCACTCTGTTTCTAATATTTTGAAGATTTGTGGAGTAAATCCCCAAAGATTCATAGATGTTGGTGTATCTTTTGGCAGGATATTTCCTGTTTCATCAACTATATTTTCATTGAGCCTTCTTATTCTGTTGTGTTCAGAGATGCGGATCAATTGATTATCAGTGACTGTCATTATACCACGAGAAACAGGCCCGTGTTCAGATAGTGTGTTTGCCAAGTGATATCCAATAGCAGAGAACGTATTACCAGCTTTATCGAGTGTTTTTATGGAGTTCACCAATGCTTTAATTGCGTTTGCTCCATATAGATCATCAGCATTCATTACAGCAAAATTACCGCGCACACAGTATTTAGCTGATAACACCGCATGTCCAGTGCCCCATGGTTTTGCTCGATTAGAAAATTTATCAAGTATTGGATCCGAGGATTGGTAAACTAGTGAAAATTTGCAATTAGCGGGAAGTATAGCGCTTAAGCGTTTGTGAAAAATATCTGCTACTTGTTCTTTTACTATAAATACTACTTCGTCAATTCCACATGAAATAGCCTCTAGTACGTTGTACTCTGAAATGGTGAATTTATCCGGTCCAAATAATTCAATTTGTTTAAGAGCACCGTATCGCGTACCATTTCCGGCGGCTAATACAACAAGCGAAAGTGGAGCATCCATTTGCTGACAGTAAAAATTTGTGGTTTTTAGTTGCAACAATCTTTTTTGTTGGTTGTATTGCGAGTCGCGTGATGAACTTGGCTAACTGTATAACTTTGGCTCGTATCCCGCTGCTATTTTTTGTGGCGTTTTTTGTATATTTCAATTTTCCAGGAAGTGCAAGTATAGGGTTTGTTATCTTTGTGCTCACAGGTTTGACTGATTGGTTAGACGGCCACCTCGCAAGAAAGTACCATATAACCTCGACGTTGGGGGCGTTTATCGATGCTTTGACTGATAAAATATTCATGGTTGGGGTATTTGTTACGATGCTTACGTTAGGTATTTTGCCTAATTGGGCGTTATTCTTGGTGTTGATGATTGTTGGCCGAGATTTTTTTGTGACAGGGATTCGTTTGGTTGCGGCTAAACAAAACGTTGTATTAGCTGCTGATCATGAAGGGAAAGTGAAAACAGTGTTACAGATTGTAGCATCTGGTTTTTTGCTATTATGGCACGCATTAGTATGCGATTTTTCGTGGTTGTTTCCAGGGGTGTTTATATCGCTGATTTATTTTGTTGGGATGTTTTTATTTTTGTTGGCGACGTACCTCACCATAGAGTCGGGGTACATATACACCAAACGATATAAACATTTGCTTATTAATTGCTGATTTTATGAATAAGCTGGGTGAATTTTGGTTGCAATCGGCCACGTTAGGCTTCTTCGGGTATAGTCCCGTGGCGCCTGGTACTGTTGGGTCGTTGTTGGGTACGATTTTTTCGTGCATAATTTTTTTCTTATTTCGCCAATCTGTTGTTTCTTTCTTGATCCTTTTTTTGATCATATTTGCGGTTATTGCTTGTGGCGTTGCTGCGAATATTCTAAATGAGCATGACCCAGCATGTGTAATATTGGATGAATTTGTGGCCATGCCGGTATGTTTTTTCTCCATTCATTATACATCTATGTGGATGTTTGTTTATGGATTTTTGTTATTTCGAATTTTTGATATCTTAAAGCCATTTGGATTAAAAAAATTGGAAAAATTACCAGGGGGACTTGGGATTGTTGCTGATGACATAGGGGCGGCCTGTTATACAAATGCCGTACTGCGATTGATTAATTTCATATTTGGAATCTGATGTTAGCTAAGATCTTGAATGGACTGTTTCCAGTATTACTGGTTGTAATATTTTTTTGTGGTTCGATTATCGTCCATGAGCTTGGGCACTACATTGCTGCACGTATCTGTGGACTATATGTTCCAAGATTTTCAATCGGATTTGGACCACGTCTGTTTTCGAAAAAAATAGGGGATACAGAGTTTTGTATTTCTTTATTGCCTTTTGGAGGATATGTTTCACTACCACAATTGGCGGATTTAAGCGAAATTGAGGGCAAGTTTACGATCCCAGACAGTGCTAAGCCGGTGACTTGTACGTCCAAGATAATCGTAGCTGTTATGGGTGCAGTTTTTAATATACTGTTTGCGCTAGGTCTTGGTCTGATTGTATGGGGTACTGGGTTGCCAACAAATAGTGAAATGACAAGCCGGGTGATCGGGTATGTTGAAGATGAACTTGTTCTTGAAGATGGGACACTTATCACTTCACCTGCGAAGCAAGCAGGTTTGAGGGCTGGAGATGAGATCATAGCGATAGACGGATCAGAGGTTAAAAGCTTTGGAGATATCCAGCAATTCCTTGCGCTTGGTACCAATAAAAACGAACTAGGAGAAGCATATTCCGATATTCGTTTTTTGCGTGATGGTGAAGAAGAGAGCGTTGCTGTATTCCCAGTATTAATTGGGAATGGATCTGGGCTGGATAGATTCCGTCGAATAGGGGTTTTCCCAAAACAAGATCTTGTAATTCATTCTACGTATTGTTCAGATGACGACATCCATCCCGGTGATAAATTAGTGTCCGTTGATGATTTGCCGATACTTAGCATACGTACTCTTCAAGAGTACGTGAGCGGGAAGCAAAGCGTGAATGTACAATTTTCACGAGCTGGTAATGTTTTTAGCAAAGTTATGAAGGTCATGAACGTAATGGATACCAGACCGCATGATCACTTCGTTTTATCGGATGGAGAATTCGATATTATTCCATGTTATAGTGGAGAAACCGGTAAAGCGGATATTACGGAATATACGCGGTCTCAATTGCGTTTATTATGTACTGATGAGGATTTCTTAAAAAAATATGACCTTGACGATGATCTTGAGCTAACATGTGTTAATGGTATTCCATGTGCCAGTTTGATGGATGTCGTGAATCACACGAATGTTGGGAGGAGGAACACATATACTTTTTTACGGTCGAATATGCCGTTGAATGTGGATTTTACAGGTATACAATCTATCAATGTCGTTCCTCCATCATATAAAGACGTTCTCGGTTTAAATTTTACGAATGAGCTTGTTGTTGTGCATGAATCGCCAATAGTACTGGTGAAAGATGCTGTTTCGATGACATTGAAAACCTTGGCTGGGGTATTTAATCATCATTCCGATGTTTCCGTGCGCAACTTGATGGGACCCGTTGGATTATTTCGTGTACTAGGGGTGTGCTCGATGATGGATGTTAGAATCTTTCTATGGTTCGTTATTTTGATCAATGTCAATTTAGCGATTCTGAATATGCTTCCATTACCTGTACTTGATGGTGGTTGTGTCGTTCTAGCATTGCTCGAAAAATTGTCTAAAAATCGTCGCGAATGTATAGACCGAATTTTTGGAATATTACAGACAGTATTTTTATTTTTGTTACTCGGATTATTGGTGTACATCAGTGTCTTCGACATAAGACGCTGGCGAGCGGACCGTACCATGCGTACCGAATTTGAACGGCAGATTGAAAAGCAGACAAGATTGAAGCTGTGAAGATGAGGAGAAAAACACGCAGTGTCATGGTCGGTGAGGTTGGAATAGGTAGTGAATTCCCAGTAAGGATCCAATCAATGACAAACATTCCAATCGAAAATGTAGATGCGAATGTTGAACAGATTTGTGATTTATTTTCGCATGGATGTGAAATTGTAAGATTAGCGGTTCCAAAACCATCGAGTGTTCCATACTTTGAAAAAATAAAAAATATTTTACGGAATCGTGGACTAAATATTCCATTTGTTGCTGATGTACATTTTTCACCACGTGTGGCGTATGACTGTTTATCTGTTGCTGATAAGGTCCGCATTAATGCCGGGAATTTCGCTGGGATAAATGCCAATTATTCAGAAGCAATGGCCTCATTTTCATGTTTTTTTGAAAGTGCTAATCGCGCTCGGGTACCTGTTAGGATAGGGGTAAATGCGGGTTCACTATCCGGCCGTATTACTAGTAAATTTGGCAATACCGCACTCGGGATGTGGGAAAGTGCCAAAGAGTGTATTATGGTTGCTCGCGATATCGGGTTTCATGATTTGGTTTTATCATTTAAGGCGAGTGATGTTAATTTGATGTTATCTGCGTACCGATTAGCTTGCTCAGAAATGGACCGTTTAGACATGGATTATCCGCTTCATCTCGGAGTAACAGAAGCTGGAGATCAACAATATGCCCGTGTTAAATCTGCTATTGGTATTGGTGGGTTGCTAATCGATGGGATAGGGGATACCATCCGTGTTTCTTTAACAGAAGATCCGAAAAATGAAATTTCTGTCGCAAAGGATATTTTACAATGTACCGGCGCACGTCGATTCGGCCCAGAGTTCATTGCTTGTCCATCTTGTGGACGAACAAGTTACGATATACAGCTGGTCCTCGGGGAAGTGAAAAAAATATTTAGTGATTGTGGTCAGTGCTTGAAAATTGCTGTTATGGGGTGTGTGGTTAATGGATTGGGAGAGGCTGGTGATGCTGATTATGCGATAATCGGGATGCCAAATGGTAAAGTCGCGATCTATAAAAATAAAACCTGTGTTGTGCCATATGTTGAACCTAAAGATGCTCCAAATGTACTGAAAAATTTGGTAAAATCTTAAACAAGATCAGTTGGATCAACGTCGACGCTAAGGTTTATTCCTGCTGATTTTTTAATACTTGATAATAACAAGTGTAATTTTTGTGCATCCTGTGATGGTTTTGTGGAGAATGATAAAATGGTGTATCGATATTTATTATTGACCTTTGCGAGGATGGATGGAGTTGCTGGTTTTACTTCCAAATCAACCAATGTTTTTTTCAACTGTTGCTGCAAATTTTCTGCGTACTTTTTTACACCGGGTTCGTTTTCACCAGATACACAAAATTTTATAATATGTCGGAATGGTGGATAAAGAAATTCTCGGCGATTCGTTAGTTCAGACGCTGTAAATTCTTCGAACTGATGTTTTTGGGCCAATTGAATTATTGATGATTGTGGATTATAAGATTGAATGATGACTAATCCAGGTTTATCACCTCGTCCTGCTCGACCGGCAACTTGTAGCATCAACTGAAATGCACGTTCAGATGATCTAAAATCTGGGAAATTTATTATACCATCAATATCGATTATTCCGACTAAGGAAACATTTGGGAAATCTAAGCCTTTTGCGATCATTTGTGTCTGTCTCTGATACCCCTCTCCGCGCCCC
>JAIDVZ010000151.1 GCA_029059365.1 Opitutales bacterium
GATTTTTACACATTTACGCAGATAGAAAGCTTCGACCGTATAAAGCAAATATCGGAACAAGATACACCATTTTATGTGATCGATAATGAAGAAGATGGTATAATTTCACGGGAATTTGTTACGAAAGATGTTTGGATGCAAACCGACGAATCGAATCGAGAATACTACACCGTAAGAATTAGCCAAATTGATAATTTATTTTCTGATGATAACGATGGTATGCAACCATATCTATCGTTGATGTGTAAATTATCGAAATTATGCCCAAATAATTCCGAAACAAACTGTGCGGCATTTGTTGCGGTAAAAGTTTATTAAGATTCAGCTTACACTCGACTTTTAATAAAAAATATTATTACTGCTCAATCGAGCATGAGCGAATTATCAAAAACTTTTTCACCAAAAGATATCGAAGACAAGTGGTATTCAATATGGCTAAAAAATGGTTGTTTTGACCGTAAGATCGATAATCAAAAAAAACCTTTCTGTATCCTCATGCCTCCGCCAAATGTAACAGGTGTGCTACACATGGGGCATCTTTTAAACAACACTCTACAAGATCTTTTGATACGTTACGCCAAGCATAATGGCATGTCTGCCATTTGGGAACCTGGTACCGACCATGCCGGAATATCCATGCAAGTACGGGTAGAGAAAGAATTAGCGAAAAAAGGAATTTCACGCCGAGAAATTGGACGAGAAAAATTCTTGGAATATGCTAATAAATGGCGTGACGAACATGGAGAAATAATACTTAAACAGCTTCGTAAACTCGGAGTATCATGCGATTGGAAAAATAAAAAACATACCTTAGATCCAGACTATACACGCGGGGTACTAACTGCATTCGTTGAATTATATAAACGTGGGTATATTTACCGCGGTCAACGCATGATAAATTGGTGCCCAGTATCTTTGACCGCTTTGAGCGATGAAGAGGTAAAAATGATACCTCAAAATAGCAAATTGTATTATGTTAAATATTACCTTTCTGATCAACCAGATCAGTACATCGAAGTCGCTACAACACGCCCAGAAACAATCATGGGAGATGTCGCAGTTGCAGTTAACCCCAATGATGAGCGCTACCAGCATCTTATTGGAAAGTATGTTAAGCGCCCGTTATTCGAAAAGAAAATCCCGATAATCACTGATAATGCCGTGCTTAAAGAATTTGGGACCGGCGCACTAAAAATCACACCAGCGCATGACAAAGTTGACTTCGAAATTGGACAGCGACATGATTTAGAGATCATAAACGTGTTTAACCCTGATGGCTCCTTAAACGAACATGCTGAAAAATATCAGGGCCTCGATCGATTCGATGCTAGAGAGAAAATTGCACAAGAACTATCTGACCGTGGGTTATTAACCAAGGAAGAGGCATATACTAATAATGTTGGTTTCTCTGAACGTGGAAATGTTCCTATCGAACCAAGATTGTCTGAACAATGGTTTTTGCGCTACCCAAAGGTCGAAGAAGCTAAACTTGCGGTGATACAAGGGCTGATAAAACTGCACCCCGAACGATGGACAAAGATCTATCTACACTGGTTGGACAACATCCAAGATTGGTGCATAAGTCGGCAATTATGGTGGGGGCACAGAATCCCAGTGTGGTATAAAAAGCATACCGATCGACATAACCCAAAAAACTGGCACGTATCGGTGGATGGCCCAGCAGATAAAGAAAATTGGGAACAAGATGAAGATGTTCTAGATACTTGGTTTTCATCATGGTTATGGCCATTTAGCACTTTTGGATGGCCTAATGAAGAGGCCATGAAAAGTTTAGGGTTCAATTATTTTTTCCCAACTAACGATCTCGTAACCGGACCGGATATCATTTTCTTCTGGGTGACTCGTATGATTATCGCATCCTTGGAACTGGTTGGTGAAGAGAAAAAACACCTAACAACCGAAGAAATAAAGCAGCGTATCCCATTTAAAAATGTGTATTTCACCGGTATCGTACGTGATTCTTTGGGCCGCAAAATGTCCAAAAGTCTCGGTAATTCACCAGAACCATTGATGCTGATTGATAAATATGGAGCTGATGGGCTACGCCTTGGACTGCTTTTAAGCGCACCGTACGGACAGGATGTATTATTCGACGAAAACCGCATCGTTTTGGGCCGTAATTTTTGTAATAAATTATGGAATGCAGCGCGTTTTAGGTTGATGAAACAAGCCGATTATCAAAGATCGAAACTAAGTGAAATTGTAGAAAAGATCTCGCATTTACAGCCCGAGGATCATGCCATCTTGCTACAATTGGTCCAATGTAAACATAAGTCTGATGAACATATGGCCAAATATGAGATCACATCCGCAGTACAAACAATTTATAACTTTTTCTGGACCGATTATTGTGATTGGTACATGGAAGCCTCAAAGCAAAGTTTACAATCCAAGACCGGAGATGCAATTTTTGTTCATGATATCCTGCTTCGACAAATTTTATTGATGCTTAACCCATTCATTCCATTTATCACAGAAGAATTATGGCACGTCTGTGGTTTCGGCAAGGATCACGAGTTTATACAAGATGTTCAGTGTGAATCATCAGATGAACTAATGAGGATATTCAATAGCTTACATATTGATGAGGTGCAACTCGAAAATGTTACACAAGAACGCAGTTTCATCAATGCTTGTCGCACAATTATCACGCAGAACAAAATCAACGATACAAAGAATATCAAGTTGTTTATCCATCCAAACAAAAATTATGCTTTTTTAAATGATCGTACACTATTGTGTAGGTTGTTAAATATCGGTGCAATTGAGGTAGTAAACAACGCTCCTAAGTTGCCTGCAAGCGTTACGGACTTCGGTACAATTTATCTCGAACAACCAACCGCTAGTACGAGTAATAATAAAGAAGAAATATTATCGGAAATCTCACAATTGGACAAACTAATCGCACTCAATAAACAGAAATTGGATAATCCTACCTTTGTGTCTAAAGCACCAGCTAAGATAGTAGATGGAGCTAAAAAATTGTTGCAGGAGAATATTGACAAAAAAAAGGCTCTAGAAGATATCTTATCCAAACTTTCTTGAGATATTTTTTACAAACTTACGCCAATAATAAGCTATGCGTGCTCAGTTTTAAGCTGGGGACTGTGATGATAAAAAACTGTTTTTAATTGGTAATAAAACTAG
>JAIDVZ010000152.1 GCA_029059365.1 Opitutales bacterium
GTGTAATGTGCGATGTTTATTATAATTCCCGGAATATCCGATGAATAGATCAGATTGATCAGATATTTCAAAATTAATTCCCGTATCTAGTATCACACAGCCTTTGTTAATTGGTGATGACCACAACGTTGCATTTTTACTATCGGCACGCGTTCCGATTTTGTTTTTTATCGAAAACTCATAACCTAAAAAGATTTGAGGTTGAATTTTTTTATTAAATATTTGTGTGTAACGTATTCCAGATGAACAAGTTATGAAAAGATCATGTGTTTTTCTGTTGCTCGTCAAAACCTGATTTCGGTAAAAATGTGAGTGCCCTTTTTGTGTGACATAATCGCAGTGAATAGCGAATTCAGGGCAAAAGATATGATCTCCATTTTGATAAAAAATATCAATTGCAAATTTGTTGGAGCAGGAAGTGCCGTGATATTTTGTATTGGAATCAACCACATTGAGGAAGCTGTTGCTTTTTATATCGTCAGAATAGGTATTTTGGCTGAAGCAAAAAATATCTCTGAACAAGAATTTGCCCGTTTGTGCTGAGATGTATGTTCCGATATGATGACTTTTTTGCCGTCCATATGTACCACGGTATGAACCTTTATAATTAATATCAGTATCCGTAAATCCGGCAAATAAGCCGATCTTTTGCTGTTCATTGAATGCCCAGCTGTACCCAGCAAGTACCCCAGTAGTATCGCAATTATTGGGCAATCCAGATAATCTTTTGTGTGAATGCCCGTGTATAACTTGAAACCATAAAACGTTGTTTGCGGATTGGTTTTTGCCTAATGTTTCCTGTTTGGCATGGTTGAGTACACTATGGGACTCGATGCTGGTTTGTAACATCCTGGCAACGTTGCGGGCAACAAATGTTTGCTCATGAGAAGTATCCAATACCTTGCTGCCTATCTGCAACACATTTAAAGTCGAATTGTTTGTAATAGCAATATTTTGCTGCGTTGGTGTTATTACTTGCGCATTCTGAGGAGCGATGTTTGGGGCCACATTTGGTTGTTGATTATTCTGAAGAGAAGCATTGTTTTGAGCATTATTATTTACCGGTTGGTTGTTTTGTTGCACCGGTACATTGGCCGCCGGAACGCCTTGTGGAATATTGTTTTGTTGCTGATTATTTGGGGCAACAGGTGCATTATTGACCGCCGGTGAAACCCCCAGAGGTTGGTTGTTATTTTGATGGATGTTACCATTTTGGGGTGCATCCGGCACTGCAACATTCGGTACTGGATTGTTTGGAATTGCATTTGGCTGATTAACTGGTGGTTGTTCATCATGCTGATTCGGTATGTTGTCGGCATTGTCACCGCTATTTGCAGTATCTCTATGGAAAATTCTATTGAAAAAATTTGAAACACTAGGTGCAAGAACTTCATGACTAGGAAGATAATCAGCGATATTTTCACCATCTGTTTCGCTTGTAAGTAAGATTTCGGGTTCCGTTGACGGGCTTCCTGCTGATATATCGCCAGTATCAGGTGTTAAATCTTCTGTAGGTAAGGGGGGCTCCGGCCCATCGATATCGGCTAGTTGTTCGGAAAAACGAAGCATAAACTGATAATCGTAGGAATTTCGAAATTGTTCACTATTGAAAAAGTCGTCGGCTGCTTTGTCCACTATAGGCTCCGCCTCTATAAATAAGGGGTCGTTTTCGATATCGTACGTAACGTGATACGCATTGTATGGCTCAAATCCATCCCTCCCTGCGAGCAATATTCCATTAAAAAAGATAAGCGAAAAAAATATTAAAATCAGACTTGGGATTTTTTTTGTAGATTTCATGTCTCCTTTTCCTTATTTTCCTTTTGATCATTTTTCTCTCCCTCCGTTTTATTGAGATTATTGGATATATCCCTAAACAAGACATCCAGATTTTGTTGAGTTGATATATTGAAATCTTTTCTAATTTCACCATTTTGGCGAATTTTTACCTTAATTTCATGATTGTCATTTTTCGTCAGCTCAAGAATCTTGTCATCAGGCAATGTGGCTTTTATAGTTTTTGCGTGGAAAGAATATTCGCAATTTTTGATAATTTTTATCAAAAATTCTACGGCTGGTGTTAAAGCTTCGCCTTGCTTTTTTAGTGCATTCCTTAAGGTTTTTACAAAAGCTGCTGATGTGTGTGATTTTTTATTATAGTATTTTGCAAAAAATTGTACCAGATAAGTGATCAATACAGCCTGTTCAGGGGATCCCAATTTGCAAACCGCTTTTGTATGCTGTTTTCCTAATTTCGCATTTATTTCTTCCAATGTAAGAGGTTTGTTGTTTTTATCGACAAACGGTTTCTTTGTGCTTTCTGTGTATTCATCATTCAGGTATTTTACAGCATCTTGGACGGAATCGAGATTTAGATTTGATGAATCCGCCGTATCGGGGGCCCTGCTGTTGGCATTGATGTCCGATTGTGGCTCAACGGCATCTCGTGTGTTTGGAGCTAATGTATCGTCGTTATCGTCAGATGAGGTAGCTTGTTTCCTAAGCATGGCCCCTTGCGAATTATCCGATTTTCTTAAGTTTGATCCCATAAAATCTGGAGAAGTGCCTATATCACTAGTTTCATTAGCTGCATCATTCTCTGGTATGTACGTAGAGCCATCATCAACATCAAAACTGTCATCATCATCAGGTAAAGATTGTACATCATGCTCCGTATGTTCATCGCTAAATGGTCGTATTGGATTTTCCTCATGATGTTCATTCGATGGTGCATCAAGTCCTATTTTTTTATTATAAATTTTGTAACATATTTTTTTGAAAATTTCTTCATTTTTGGCATTATTTTTTTCCATCAAACACTGAAGATAGGCGTACATGTAGGTATTACGTCTGAATTCATAGTCAAACCTAGGATCAAATTTCGCGTTCTCAAAAGTGTATTCTTTTAAATCAAGTCCTTGATTTTTGACTTCTTTTTCGGTTTCTTCAGCAATTTCTTTTGCCAAACTCATTGGACAATTTGTATTTTTTAACAAATTAAGAATGTTTATTGGTGCAGGTTTTTGTGGAAGTTTACCATTTAAATATATACTTGCCAAAGAAAGATTTAATTTTGAAATTTCGGCTGGAATTGTTTTTAAACTGTCTCTTATACACATAACAGAGCCCACGAGACA
>JAIDVZ010000153.1 GCA_029059365.1 Opitutales bacterium
CATCTACACTTGCACCATAACCCGCTGCTCCTATCACCGCAGCTGCATAATTTTCGGCGGAAGAAGAGAAGGTATTATCTGCCCCAATTACCGTATACTCATGCTTATCCCCTGCCACACTGGCATAATCATCATCACTAACCGCTCCTATCACTACGGAATAATAACCAGAAGAAGAAGAAGTGAAGGTATTTCTATCTCCTTCAATTTTAAAAATAGCCTCTTTTACATCTACGCTTGCATTAAACAAACCAACCGCCCCTATCATTACGGAAGAATAACCAGAAGAAGAGAAGGTATTATCTGCCCCAATTACCGTATACTCATGCTTATCCCCTGTCACACTGGCATTACCACCTTCACTACTAACCGCTCCTATCACTACGGAAGAACCACCAGAAGAAGAAGTGAAGGCATTTCTATCTCCTTCAATTTTAAAAATAGCTTCTTTTACATCTACGCTGCTTCCTCCACCTCTTTTACTAGTCGCTCCTATCACCCCAGCTGCATAATTTTTGGCGAAGGAAGAGAAGGTATTATCTGCCCCAATTACCGTATACTCATGCTTATCCCCTGTCACGCTGGCATTACTCACACTAGCCGCTCCTATCACTACGGAAGATTCAGAATCAGAAAAAGAAGTGAAGGTATTTCTATCTCCTTCAATTTTAAAAATAGCTTCTTTTACATCTACGCTTGCATTAAAAAACAAACCAGCCGCTCCTATCACCCCAGCTACATCAGAAGAAGAAGAGAAGGTATTATCTGCCCCAATTACCGTATACTCATGCTTATCCCCTGTCACGCTGGCATTACTCACACTAGCCGCTCCTATCACTACGGAAGAATAACCAGAAGAAGAAGTGAACAGATTGTTAGTCCCAATGTTAAATACATTATTCCCGCTCACGATTGAATTACAATTTCTACTAGCAGCCCCTATCACTGCAGAGGCACTTTCACGAGAAGAAGAAGATATAAATTCATTATTATTTCCAATATCGTATTTTATACTTTCATTCAACAACACACTACCAAAAGTATTTCCCTTTCCAATCGCTACCGCCGTACTATACGCACATTCGCTATCATCCCTAACTCCATCTGATTTTGCATATATTTTTGTTGGTACCGCAAATGCGATAGTCTGATCAAAACCCGTACCTTCTTCAAAATTAGGCGTACTCGGCGTTTCACCTTCTGCTTTTCCCTCAAGCTCGATACCAACAGCTGCATGATCTTGATTAGTAGATTCGGAATATGCGAATATTCCTACTCGCTTTTGATCTTCTGATTTTTCTGCAAGGTTATATAAATTTTCAGTATCTCCTGTAAATCTCAAATTCACCCCATCAGCAAGCTGTAACGCTACTGCATTTCCGTTCTCAGCATGTGCATAAACATGTGCCGAACCAACAATTTCTGTTTCGCCCGTCGGGTTATTATTGCCATCTAACTTATTAACTGCCACCTCAATCGTCGGCTCATTTTGGAAATCCATGGTCAACAATGATTTTTTCTTAAGATCAGTAACATTGTCAGCAGCTAATACATCATCATCGAATTTTATATTGGCAGCTACCACGGAACCACTTGTAGCTGATACGCTGATCGAACCTAGCGTTGTTGCACCATCCTTGGTCTCGTTTATGAAAGTTACTTTGTTTGTGCTGATATCGTTATCTCCTCCCTCAGCATCTCCGTATAATTCCCAGATTCGATCCTTACCCTCTGGGGTCTTGTTCCCTTCCGGAGTTTTGACAATTATATTCAACGGCTTCTTTGGCACAATTTCCCCAGTGACTTCGCCATCCACTGTGTTTACAGATCGTGCATATTTTTCGTTCATGAGACCAAATCCGATCCCGTCTTTCGCATAAATATTAACTTTGTTGTTGATTAAACTATCGTCTGCAAATAGCCCCGAATCCTTCTTCAATTCGTACAACCCATTCTCGATCAAAGTGAATTGTTCCTTAAAATTATTGCCCAACACTTGCTCAACAGTCAATCCCGGGGTACGCACGAACATCAATGCTAGATTCTCAGGGTCAATCGCAGTCGTCGCTTCATCCAAAATTTTCAATTTTCCACTAGTTCCGAGCTCCAACTTTCCGCAGATAATATTCTCTCCGCTGCCTATCTTTTCGAGCTCTATGTAACCTTTAACCAATTGGAACTGATTGGTCATCTGATCACCAACTTTGGTCCCAACGTTCGCATCAACCTTTGAAGTATC
>JAIDVZ010000154.1 GCA_029059365.1 Opitutales bacterium
ATTTTTTCGATTTATTATTCTTTGCTGCTCGTATAAAATCCGTAAATAATGGGTGTGGACGCGTTGGTTTGGACAAAAACTCTGGATGAAATTGTACAGCTACAAACCAATCTAATTCAGGAATTTCAATAATTTCAACTAATCCACTTTCAGGGTTACGGCCAGAAATTAATAGGCCATGATCTGTTAACAATTTTTCGTATTCTGGATTAAATTCGTAACGATGGCGATGACGTTCAAAAATACACTCCTTCGAATACGCTTTTCGAGCATTTGACTTTTCGTTCAACTGACATTCGTATGCTCCCAATCGCATGGTACCACCCTTCTTCTCGATATTTTGCTGGGATTCAATTAAACAGATAACATGTTTACCGGCGTTATCCATAAATTCCTCACTATCCGCTGCAGTTATACCGGCAACATTTTTGGCAAACTCTATCACAGCGATTTGCATACCTAAACAGATCCCGAAATAAGGAACATTGTTTTCACGAGCAAACTGAACAGCTAACAATTTCCCCTTGATACCTCGATTACCGAATCCACCCGGGACCAAAATACCGTCTAAATTTTTAAGACACTCTACCCCATCTCGCTCAACATGTTCAGCATCGATTGGAACGATATTAACTTTGCAACTGTTCGCAATTCCAGCGTGTACAAGAGCTTCATTGATTGATTTATAGGCATCTCGAAGTTCAGTATATTTCCCGACTATCCCAATATCAACCGCAGTATCAGGATGCTTAATTTTATCAATTATCCTTTTCCATGGTGAAATATCACAACCAGCCCTGCCATGTAAACCAAGCTTAGAGATAATGATATCATCAAGATGCTCCTCGTGCAGTGCCACTGGCAATTCATAAATGGAACATTGCAAATCAAGCTCTTCTATTACACTTTTTTCCTCAACGTTACAAAACATACTGAGTTTTCGCTTCATGTCTTGCGGAAGGTGCAATTCTGTGCGACAGATCAATAATTCTGGTTGTATTCCAATCTCTCGCAATTTAGCAACGCTCTGCTGTGAAGGTTTAGATTTTAGCTCGCCTGCTGCACGTAAATACGGAACTAATGTCATGTGAATAAACAGAACATTCTCTTTCCCTTTATCTAGCGCAAATTGGCGCATAGCCTCCAAAAATGGTAAACTTTCAATATCACCAACCGTTCCACCGATCTCTGTTATAACAATATCGCAATCATCTTTTTTTCTCTCAAAACGCGATTTGATTTCATCTGTAACATGAGGAATAACCTGTACGGTGCTACCCAAATAATCTCCTCGCCTTTCTTTTTGAATAACATTCGAATATATTTGCCCAGCCGATACGCTATTCTCCCGACATAATGTGGTATTTGTGAATCGTTCATAGTGACCAAGATCGAGATCCGTCTCCGCACCATCATCCAACACATACACCTCACCATGTTGAAAAGGGCTCATCGTCCCAGGATCGATATTAAGATATGGATCAAATTTCTGTAAAATTACCTTATACCCGTGGCACTCAAGCAATGCACCGAGCGCGCC
>JAIDVZ010000155.1 GCA_029059365.1 Opitutales bacterium
ATAATAGATCAAAAATTTCTTTGAGTAAGGGTTGTGCTGCTGTTTCGATGATCGATTTTCGAGCAATGTTTAATGCATGTGCTTCATCTTTGCTACCGCCGAATTTTTCAGACCTCACGATGAAGCCATTCAAATATCAAGTAAACTTTGCCAAAAACAGATATGTTAGCAGCCTAAAACTTGATAATGCTTCTTTGAAAAATGTTTTTAAGATGTTGTTATACGTTGGTGCTCGTGATCAAAACTCGTCTTCAAAGGAAGAAAATTGATCAACAAAAATAGATTTAAACAAACCGGGAAATAGTCGAATATGAAAATTCTTAGTCTCTTGTTTGCCCCTATTAAATGGGTATTTAAATTCCTCCTAAAATGCACGCTCGTGTTGGCGCTGCTTTTGGTTATAATACTTGCCTGTGGAAATTTATGGTTACCGCGAGTTGCAAGTTGGCAAATCCGTTCTTTGACCGGGTTTGATACCACTATTCAGTCATCACGTGGGTCATTATTTAGAGGATATGTCGACTTTAGGGATATGTCCATCAAGAATCCAGCTAAACAGTTTAATGAATCGACGTTCATATCGTTTAATGATCTTGGGGTCGACATCGACATGACATCGATCTTTAAAGACACCATAGTGTTCGAAAGCATTGTTCTTGATATCGATAGTATCACCGTTGTAAAAAATGCTGAAGGCGATCATAATTATTCCGTTTTTATCGAAAAAATTAGCGAATCAAAAAACAGCAAGGATAGCGGCAATGAAAAGCGAAAAACCGCTACCGTAGCAAAAACATCTGAGAAAAAGAAGAAGCCTGAAAAAAATTTTACCATCGACAAGCTGGTCTTATCAATTCGATCTGTGAAAACCATTGATGAAAGCACTGGAACTGTAAAGGAATATCCAATCAAGTATCGTAGAGAATTTTCGAACGTCTCTGCTCCATCATCCTTAGTGGCACCATTAGTCGCCGATTTGAGCGTATATGGACTTGGAGCCTTGATCCAGTCGACCATCAAATCAATCGGTGAACTTCCTGGGGTTGAACAAATTAAGGACGGATTAACAAAAGTTAAGGATGTCTCGACCGATACGGTGAAGAATATAGGATCCAAGGTTAAGGGTATATTCTCGAAATAAGATATATTCAAAAAAAGATTGCACTTTTGCCATACGAGTGTCAACATTGCCCTGTCTTTCGTATGGATTTTAGGTTAACAACGCATCGCAGTGGTAGCATCGGTGAGCTCTGGACGCTCTCCTGGCCGATGATCGTGGCCTCAGCAGCTAACTGTTTGCTATTATTCATCGATAGGATCGTATTATCTTACTATTCACGAGAAGCATTTAATATCAGCGTTGAATGTTTTCCTTGGTATATCGGGTTCTGGTTTACGTTTTTTTCCCTGATTGGGGCAACAGAGATATTCGTCGGGCAATATAACGGAGCAAAAAATTTCCGAAAAATCGGACCGATTGTCTGGCAGATGATATGGTTTTCGCTGTCAACGTATGTAATATTCGTCCCGGTATGCGTGTATTGTGTTGGACATATGCTCGCCCACCCCACCGCAGATGCTGTTGGGTACATGCGGATCGTACTGCTTTACACTCCTATTTCATTCATCACATTCGCGGCATTGGGTTCTTTTTTCGTTGGTCGCGGGAAAACGAAGTTCATCACGCTACTAAATCTTGTAACTACCATAGAAAACGCCATTCTGGATATCATACTTGTTTTCGGGTACTGCGGATGCCCGCGTTTAGGTGTACTTGGCGCAGGATACGCAACTTTAATATCCCAAATTACGGTATTCTTCATCAGTCTGGCCGTATTCTTATCGCGCTTTAACCGCAAAAAATATCGAACTTCTGAGATAAGATTTGATCTTAGCCAACTTAGAAGTTGTTTATCAGTAGGGGTACCATACGCAATCGCATCATCCATCAATTGCTTTGCGTTTGCACTTGTCATAAAGGTATTGTCTTCGTGCTGCTCATTTGACGAATTCACCATCTTTGGCATCACACATTCATTTTATACCACGCTGATGTTTTTCGGCGATGGGGTTTCACGTGGCGTATCTGCACTATGCTCGAATTACATAGGCGCACAAAAATATGAATTTATAAGTCTTGTTCTTCGCTCTTCACTTAAGCTCCAATCAATATTTGGAAGCATCATCCTATTTATTTCTCTATTTTTGGCAAAAGGCCTCATTCATGTCGCGTTTCCATTGGCCAATACATTCGTGCAGAGCGGAGCGCTTTCATTGATATTTTTGGCAGGTATATGCCTCCTTCTTGATGGAATAATGATGTACCTGCAATCAACATTATTATCCGCAGGGGATACAAAATTTATAATGATCACCAACTTGGCCACTTTTCTTTTACTCGTCGTACTTCCGGCATATATAGGAATAACGCGCTTCGGACTATACTCAAAATTTTTATGGTATCTGTTTAATTTGGAATCCATAACACGCATAAGTATCTTCTATTCGAGGTACCATTCAAATAAGTGGAGAGCGATAAAAATTATGTAAATCAGATGGGTATTTTTCAATTCGCACCCACAAAAGACACCTACTCGCCTACTCATTGTTGCGATCTTTTCTCTTTCCATGCCTTAATTTGTTCTAAACGTACTTTATATTTCGCTTCTGCGCCCTGGTCAGTCGGTTGATAATATTCTCGTCCGACCAGCGAATCTGGTAAACATTGCATATTTGTTAATTTTTCCTCTGCATCATGTGCATATTGGTACCCCTTGCCGTAATTGAGCTCCTTCATAAGCTTGGTCGGAGCGTTTCGAATGATCATTGGGACAGGCTCAGCAAGATGCTCAGTTGCATCTTTTTGGGCCCGCAAATAACCGACATACAAAGCATTAGATTTTGGAGCTAAAGACATATAAACCACTGCTTGAGTAAGGTGCACCGAACACTCTGGCATGCCAATAAAATGACAGGCTTGATAAGCCGCAATCGCTATTTCGAGCGCACGAGGATCCGCTAACCCAACATCTTCACTTGCAAAACGTGTCACACGACGAGCGATATAAAGTGGATCTTCCCCCGCTTCCAACATACGAGCAAGCCAATATATTGCTGCATCTGGATCGGAATTTCTCATCGATTTATGTAAAGCGGAGATTATATTATAATGTTCTTCGCAATTTTTATCATACAGGAGCGATTTTCTAGAAATACACTGTTCTAAAATGGTTTTAGAAACCTCAATCGTACCGTCTACTCCGACTTCACTATTTAATATTACCATCTCCAATGTCGAAATCGCGGTGCGAGCATCTCCATTGGCAAACTCAGCAATTATTTTCAATAAATCGTCGGTTATCTTAATTTTTTGTCCACCAAATCCACGCGGGTCGCGCAGAGCACGTCTCAAAATTTCACATAATTCTTCTACCGTTAGCGGTTGTAAAACAAATACTTTTGACCGTGATAATAAAGCATTGTTTACTTCAAATGAAGGATTTTCGGTTGTAGCCCCGATTAGAATTATACTTCCTCCTTCAACAAATGGTAAAAACGCATCCTGTTGTGCTTTATTAAATCTGTGGATTTCATCTACAAAGACAATTGTCCTCTCGCCGAATCGATGATTCTGTTCCGCCTGTTGCATAACTGCACGAATCTCCTTGATCCCACTGACTACCGCAGAAAAATTTATGAAGCTCGCACGTGTTTTGTTCGCAATGATCTGGGCAAGTGTGGTCTTTCCTACCCCTGGTGGTCCCCAAAAGATCATCGAGGATACTTGGTCGCTATCTATCAATCGGCGTAAAATTTTACCTGGCCCAAGTAGGTGGGTTTGACCAACAAATTCATCTAAGGACTGCGGACGCAAACACGCAGCTAATGGCTTCGCGCTATTGTTATAATTGAATAACGATTCTTGTTTCAAAAGTTACTCCCCAACGCTCATCTATAACGGTATAAGCATCCAAAGAATAGTATCAAATCTAAAATTTCAACCTGAAATATAACAGCAAGACTCAATTTTAAACAGCAAGATGTGCAATACTACACTGGCTTCTAAAATATCGAAAAATCACACCCGTAGGTCTGGCGTCCCGTAGGGGATTCGAACCCCTGTTGCAGGAATGAAAATCCTGTGTCCTGACCGACTAGACGAACGGGACAGCTTGAAACCAAGCCCAAGTCATATGCGCAACCCACATAT
>JAIDVZ010000156.1 GCA_029059365.1 Opitutales bacterium
GTTTAGTATAGAAGAAGTAAATAGTGCTGTCGAAAATTTGTATTCTAGCAAAATTTTTGATTACATTAATTCTATTATGGTTAGCGATGCAAAGACAATTGCTTCTTCGCCGGAGGTGCAAAGTGTTGTAGGGCAATATTTTTCCATGCTTGCTACTGGAACACATGTTTCTCCCAAAATACATTTCAGCGGAAACCTTAGGTCAGAAGAGCGACCTCAGAGGAATATAAGTGATATTCGGGGGTATCTCTTGGATCAAACAGAACCTACTCCGGAAGAAATAGAGAGGGCACAGCTTTGGATGAAGAAAGCAGATGAGATTCTAAAGTATAGACAAGAAATCGGTAATACGAATAAAGAAGTTGTTGACGACGATAACAATAATAACCTCGAGGATAGGGACAAAGACTTAGATGAAAAATCAAAATTTATTGATGATGCAGCCTGATTTTTAGCGAAGTTTAAAAATATCCCACTTGTTAAGTTGGGAATTGCGATGCTGGTGTGAGCTTAGGGAGCGTTTTTCGGTTCTGCTCCTTAATTGGTGAGATGACGTCTTATAAGAGCAAGTTTTTATTACTTTTTCTTACTTTGGGGGAAGGGAAATGGGTGTTCTGTTGTAGGGCGTTTGTTGTTATTGTTTTTTGACAAAAAAACAGAAATTGATATAGGGCTAGAAATGAATATTTCCATAAAATCATCAAATGAAATTTGTATAGCCACAGACGCTGGGCTAAAAAGTGATACTATCTTAGAAGAGGTAAAAATTGAAAATTTCAACAAAAAAAATATGATCAATGTTTGCGGTGATGAGATGGCAATGAGCACACTATCCGTGATACCATCTCATGATCTCAATTCGCGCGATTCACGCGAATTAGATGAAGGCTTGCAATTTGTTGAATCACTTAACGAAAGCCCTTTCAGCAAAAAATGCGGAGAGCTGAAGGATGAATTATGCAATATACTTGCCGATAATCCAACGCTAGGTATTAGTTTTGTTAGGTCAACAACTGTAGAGAATGGGAATGTAGTTTTTGAGTTTAAACTGAATTTTTTTCAAGAATTGAGGGACTTATTGAACGATAGTGATGTCGAAACACTGTCCTCTTTCATAGATAAGAACTTGAGCCCTGAATTAAAAAATGAAAGGGTGCAAAAGCTTCGTAATATCTTCAAAAGAAATGGGGTGAAATGTTATTGTATTGAGAAAAATGACAAACGATGTATGAGTTTCATGGGAGATAATACATTTTTCAAAAATCTGATACTGAGGGATGACACGTCTCTAGAGTCTTTTAAGAAGATTTTCAGTGATACTTACGAAAAATCTTTTGAGGATTACTGCAATGATACCAAAAATTTGAGCAAAATTCTGGATCATTCGCTTGATCGCTTGAATGTATGTATGAATTACGTGTGTGCGCATGTATGGAAGGATAAAAATTGTCCACGAATTTATAGGACCCTTAGTGCTGATAATACCGTTGTTAGAGTGTTTTTTAGAGAGAATCCACAAATTCAGGTTTCTAACATGGTCAAAATATGCTGTTCGAAATGGAAGGATGCTCCTGAGAATAATTTTGGGGTGGACAATATTGGATACATCACATACGAAGGTATCTTTAATGGATTTAGGATAAAAGCTGAAACTTTATACAAGCAAGGAATTTTAGCAGAAGATAAAAAAAATAGGCTTATACGGTATTTTAA
>JAIDVZ010000157.1 GCA_029059365.1 Opitutales bacterium
ATGGCAGCCAACTTGGTATAATGGAGACGGGCGCAGCGGTAATGCTAGCTAAAAGCAAGGGGCTTGATCTGATTGAGATTTCTCCAAATGCGCAACCACCGGTTTGTAAAATACTAGATTTTGGAAAATTTCAGTACGACGAAAGTAAGAAAAATAAACAATCCGGAAAATCTCAAGTCACAAAAGTTAAAGAAATAAAGCTGCGGGTGGGAGTTGACCAAAACGACTACAATACTAAGATTCGTCATGCGATAGAATTTCTAACCAAAGGGTACAAGTTAAAGGTTACTTTAATGTTTCGCGGGCGCGAGTTAGCACGCACCGAGTTCGGATTTGAAGTGATGAAACGTTTCATAAAAGACCTCAGTGAGTATGGCACATCTGATTGTGAACCAAAACTTTTCGGTAAAATGATTTCAGTAACAGTGTCACCATTGTCCGCACAAAAGCGAAGTATCCAAGCGCAGCAAAAGAAAGAGGCACAGCCGATAAAAATTTTAAATGCTAGTGAGCTTCTGGAATTATGAAGTGGATCACACGCACATCGTGGTGCATATTATCGATATTTTTGATAAGTGCGGTATTTGGACGTGACGTACTTTGTGGAGCGGTCGAAAAAGTTGTTCCATTGCGCCGGATAGCTGATGCCCATAAGCTACAAATTATACCTTCTTCACAGGGAGAATTTATCCTTCGCCGAGGGGATGTCAAATTCGCATTCAAAAATGCATCAAGAACGTTTTCAGTGAATAATGTTAAGATTTTGCTCGGGTTCCCCTGTTCAATAAGAAGACGTCAATCATCGATTTTGTACAGTGATTACATTGCGCATGTATTGCCATTTTTGTCTCCGAAAAAAAATTATTCCCAAACACCAATCACGGTTGTTATTGATCCTGGGCATGGTGGCAATGACCACGGGACAGTGTGCAATAAACTTCAGGAAAAAATGATTGTTCTTGATGTCGCCAAAAAGGTCGCAACAAGGTTATCAGCAAAGGGATACAAGGTACTTCTTACGCGCACAACTGACACATTTGTACCTCTCGATCAACGGACAAATTTTGCCAACAAGTGCCACGCAACTATTTTCGTCAGCATTCACTGTAATTCAGCTGAAGCACGAACAGCAAGCGGAATCGAAACGTTCATACTCACACCATACGGACAACCATCAAGCAGTAAAAACTTTCAATCACCCCGAGATTTAAAAACATTTTCAAATAACAAATTCGATGCGTCTAATCTACTTTTAGCGTACCAAGTACAAAAAAACTTAACACAACAAGCACATGCGCTAGATAGGGGGATAAAACGCAGCAGATTTCAAGTGCTAAAGGGCCTAAATTGTCCTGGGATACTGATAGAATGCGGATTTCTTTCAAATCCAAACGATCGTCAAAAATTGATATCCGAACAATACCGCCAAATACTGGCAGAAGCAATATCCTCTGGAATATCAAATTTTTTAAACTAAAATACACAGATAGGGGCACGGTACAAAAAGCCTCTTCGCTTCACGGCTGCTGTACTTCCTGTTCATCGATTATCTTTCCATCTGAAAGATATTTTCAGGATATTCTACGCAATACGTTCATTCACGAGCTCCGTTTGGGCCGGACGTTTAGGCGCCAGCCTATAAGCATCACGGAAATACTCCAATGCTTTTTCCAAACGCTCCTCATCATTGTAATGTATCATCATCAACGGTTCGCCCTGCTTAATTTGCATACCAACCTTCATGATATCAGAAACACCAACTGAATAATCAAAAGTTCCATCCTCTGCCTCAGCCAAGATACGCACTCCACGTGCAATCATTCCTGCATTGACCGTATGGATATATCCGCGCTTCTGAGCAGACAATTTTCGAACATATCTCGCCTCCGGAAATTTCTCCGGATGGTCGATATATGAAACATCTCCACCTTGTGCGGCAATTAATTCTTTAAATTTTTCCAATGCTTCTCCGCTGGATAACTTCTTAACAATCATCTGCTTGGCAGATAACGTCGAGCCTGCTACTCCAGCGAGCCTGACAATCTCCATACCTAGGCGTAATATCAGATCTTGTAGCTCTAAGTCACCCTCTCCTTTCAAAAGCTCAATTACTTCCTTTATTTCCAGAGCTGTACCAACCGTTTTGCCAAGAGGCTGGTTGGCATCCGTCACCAATGCGATACACTTACGATTTAACGTGCGAGCTACACGCGTAATCATACGGCCAAGTTGTTTAGCTTGTTCGACATCTTTTATACAAGAGCCGTTCCCCCATTTGACATCAACAACCAACCCTTCGATCCCAGAAGATAATTTTCGGCATAACATGCTGCTCGCCAACAATGGCGAACTCGGGATCGTACCAGTCTCTTTTCGTAATTGGGTCAATTTTAAGTCTACTGGAGCGATCGTCTCTGGTTGTTCACAATAGCAACATCCAATCTTTTTTAATTGAGTTTTAAAAATTTTCGGATCAAATTTCGTAGAAAACCCTGGAATTGAGGAAATTTTTTCAATATCCGAGATAACAAACCCATCGTCATAATCGGACAACGTCGGAACAGCGATGCCACAAGATGCGGCGATACAAGATAAAACAAATGAGGACTTGTCACCTACTCCACCAGTTGTACATCTATCGATCTTGGGCCACGAAATACCTCTAATATCGACCAAATCCCCAGAGAGCATCAACTCTTCCGTCCAAACTGCACTCTCTTGAACGCTCATTCCCTGAAAATATACCGCCATTAGAAATGCAGATAATTGCCAAAGAGGAATCTTATCATCAATTATCGCGTCAGTCAGCAATCTAACCTCATCGTCCAACAACTCTTCTGCCGCAATTTTTTTTTCAATCAATACACTAAACGGTATCTTGTACTTCCCTTCAATCTCTTTCTTCATTCCAAACAAGCAACTCCCCAACGACCGGTTGATCAGGCTTCGCTAACAAGAAATCACTATTCTGTCAATAAAAAACGCAATTACTTTATTCATAAATTCCGCAACCTCAAATTTTGAATAATTCCTTGATAATTAACGAGTTTCAAATAAAAAATAATAATTACATTCACTTTATTCGAAATTTTTGCTATCAGTGAATGCGATGTTACATCCGGTATATAGTGTAATGCGTTATCTTTTTAAGTCCGCATTTTATGAACTGTTTGATGGCGCAATTTATAATCTAAACAGAATACCTCAAGATGGTCCATTTTTGCTGGCTTGTAACCACGCCAGTTACTTTGATCCACCATTTCTAGGCGCAATGATCGAACAGCGCGAGATGTTCGCATTTGCTAAAAAAGCACTATTCAATTCCAAGCTGAAAAAGTGGTTGTTTACTCACCTAAACTCTATCCCTGTAGATCGCGGTCACACCGATATTTCTGCCATACGATCTGTCCTGAATTTACTAAAAAACAGTAAAGGTATCATGATTTTCCCTGAAGGCACACGCACTCCCGATGGGAAACTAGGTAAAGCTCATGCAGGAATCGGGTTATTCGCATGCAAAAGTGGAGTACCAGTTATTCCGTGCCGGATGTTTGGGACATACGAAATCATGAATCGATTTTCGCATTTCCCAAACTGGAACCAACGAGCTACAATAGTTTTTGATCATCCGATATTACCTGAAGAATACGATAATAAGGCCTCTCAAAATCGATATCTCGATGCTGCCAAGATCATAATGAACGCAATTGCCAAAATCGAACCAATTTCTCCAAATATTATATAATATCTGACTCACCTGAAGATACGCCCTTGCCCTACTTATAAAATACACGAAACAAGAGCAATTGTGGTCCACGGCAAGCGGATTAACTACCGAACACAACAAACTGATTTATAATTGCGTATACGCCACCGTAGCCGCAGCTCGATTGTACTGCTCTGCCAAAGACATACAAAGTGACATAAATTCACCAACCTGCTTCTCAGTGGCTCCAGATGCCGACAATTCCTTCTTAATTTTATCAGATTGACTTAATATACAATCTACTGCAAATCCTGCGGATGAACTTCTCATGACCCCCAAATCTGTCGCCATAAACTTTGCTTGATCATATAGGCCACCAAGCTGATTAAAGAAATCTTGATCAATGGACCAACTTCTTATCGGGGTATTTTGATAGATGGTGAAAATTTCATCAGCATCCTCAGCCGATATTGGGAGATTAAGTTCTTCCTCCGCTTTTTGCCAATAGTATTCAGTAGCATCAATGTTCCACTGATCATCTATTATGTTGAGTTCCTCCTCTTGTGCTCGCTTCGCAGCCGATGCCACATTCCACCAAAAATCCTCTATTTCTTGCCGGTGTCCCGACCAGTATGCATCATAGTCTTCTTCAGACCAATTTTCGCATCCATCAGGAAGAGGAGTCCTATACTTTCTATATAAACCGTATAACTGATCATAGGTTGTAACTAAATCATCGTTGTATATTTCTAGCACATCACGGGCCACATTCGGCGAAATATTTTGAGAACTACATGCGTTTTCAAATACTTTATTTTTCTCTTGGCTTATGAGTTCATCAATCTTTCTGCCAATAGAGATCACTTCGGCAGCGAGGTTTAATTTACCGAAATCAGACATATAACTAAATGTCGATTTTTCTGGATAGGACTCAGCCATCAAACTTGCCATCCAAATTGCATCGCCTAAAAATCCTCCATCTTCACCAAAACGCTGCACATATACAGGGCTAATATCACCAATATCACGTTGCGTCAACCTTATATATGAGGCCATGATTTGGGGTTTGATATAACTAAATAAGACCCCTTCATGACTTTCAAAGAAATTTTTTAAATTATCAGTATCTGAACCTTCTGTTGAAAATTCTTCGCCAATATCTGAAAAATTTTCATAATTTAGTATTTGCATTACGTAAAGCAATGTCAATGGAGTCTTTCCACTAAAATTAAGTCCAACCGGAATTTCTGCGAAGT